>NZ_JAAHGU010000005.1:0-111136 GCF_010692685.1 Okeania sp. SIO2F5
TTCTTTCTAGTTCATCTATACTTAGGTGTTCTTGGATACTTAAGCGTCTTGGCATAATGGCGATCGCTCCTGGGAATTATTTTTCTCCTCTTCAATTATACACAAACGATGCTACCGGACATGATATCACAAATTAATTTAACAATTTAGTGGAGCTAGGGAATGCCCGGTTTGGTAACAGGGAATAGAAAATATGCTTGAGCTAAATATACAAATAATTTTGTCTCCCTACCGATCTATGTTCATCCTAGTCAAAGTAAAAGCTAAATCAGCAGCACTTATTTGTTCATATATTTCAAACGGTTGATGGACCCAAGGATTATCTGGCAAATAATCAACATAGTAGTCAGGTTCAAATATAGAGCAAGCCTTGTACCACAAAACTGCTGTTTTGAGTTCCTGAATTTCTTGACCATAATTATCCTGAAGCCAAGCGATAGACTTATCTATACTAACTCCCGAATCTACTAGATCATCAGCTAGCAACACATGACTACCTAAACGATATGTAGTCATAGTTAAATTTTTTCCTATGATCATCTTACCCTGTTCCTGGCCTTTAATACCACCATAAGAGGAAGTAGCTAGAATCGCTAAAGGTTTTTTGAAAATGCGAGACAAAATATCTCCTACTCGTAATCCTCCTCTAGCCAAACAAACAATTTGATTGAACTGCCATTGAGATTGATAAATTTTTGCTGCTAGATACTCAATTTTTTGATGATAGTCTAACCAAGAGATGTAAAGATTGCTCATTTTTGAACTTTAAAATAATAGTGATAACCTAAAAATAGGATAGTTTTAATTTTACCTAAAACTCTCACTTGTATTTCAAGCCACAATCATTATATTTTATTAAATGAAGCATCGCCCTTCCGTTGTATCTCACACTTTTTAAGAAATGCTATACCAATTTTCTACAAGCTGAAATTTTTGTGTTATTTAAAGGTAAAGGTATGTTATATCTTTCAAATAATTTAGAAAAGGGGTATTTTAAAAAAAAATAAATTTTATGATTATTAGCTAAGCTGAATAGCAAAAATATCAATCTGCTATCCTCAGCTATCCACGCCGAACCCCATAAAGTAATCGATTAATAGCTGTTGTATCTTCTTCACTCCAATTATGGTATAAAAATAAATTTCTGAGCTGTTTTCTGTGTTCTTTAGTCAAAATACCAAATCCATAGACTTGGAATACTAAATCTGCAATAATTACTTCTGGTAAAAGGGTTTGATAGTTCATAGTAGTTCATCATAATATACTGTTTATAGTATCCCCAATTTAACAATTAATAACTGTGATAAAAAATTTACTCTAAGTTATATTTATCTAGAAAATTCGTGACTTATGTCACCATAGTTAAAGCATAATTCTGTAATTTATGCCATTTTTCTATGAAGTTACACTCTATAAAAGAGAATAATTATTAGCAGAATAAGGTCATAGAAAAAAATCTTCAACAAAATTCTTCAATCCATGGTTATAAAAAAATAGTATAAGATATTAAGAATAATAATATTAATCAATGGTTGCCAGATTTTTTTGAAAAAAGATACTTGTTCAGCATAATTAAGGGAATAATTAGATCATACAACCAATAATTTGAATGTTATACTTAATCAATAATTAATATTAATTGTTACTATTGCCACTGTATAAATATTAAGTATTATATAGCATTCAAAAGTATTGATAAATTAAGCAAATGGCGTAAAA
The DNA here is from genome assembly GCF_010692685.1 of Okeania sp. SIO2F5. Lineage (NCBI taxonomy): Bacteria > Bacillati > Cyanobacteriota > Cyanophyceae > Oscillatoriales > Microcoleaceae > Okeania > Okeania sp. SIO2F5. Next base: position 1,720 of record NZ_JAAHGU010000005.1, read on the forward strand.
AAATACTTTAAGTAAGAGTTTAAAAGTATATGAAAAATCAGCAAAAAAATTATACTCCTATAGTAATAATATTAACTATAGCCTTGAATTTCATAATTTTAGGATGTCAAAAAACCAGCAAAAAAATACAGAAAATAGATAACAAAAACAATACAACATTGTTACAGCCAAATACTGTAGAAGAAGAAAGTAAATTTAAAGCAAGAAGTTTGGCAATTCGTAAGAAACTAGCAGCCGTAGACTTAAAAGAACTAGATAGTTGGTGGAGACCAAGAAAAATTGGAGACCCTCATAAATATCTACTGCCAGTAATTTTAGCCAGATTAAGTTTAGAAGATACACAAATAGGAGAACTTTATAATCAAGAAAAAACCTGGAAAATTTTATTCCAACTAGATAAAGATAAACCAAGCCTTTATCACTTCCGTAGTTATCTAGATGTGCGAATTTTCTTTTTATTTAGAGATAAAATGCCATCTGATGTATTAGCATCTTACAAAAATCAACTACAACGACCGAAAGTTTTCAACTGGATAAAAACTGGAACAGAAAATCATATGTTTATGCAACGTGCATCTGGTTTAGCGTTGATGGATGGAAGTGGTTGGCCTGTAGAAGACCCTGCAAGTGAAGCCACAAATGAGGCATGGTTGCGAGCAGAGCTGAATAAGTTTTTAACTATTGGACAAGGAGAATTTCATTCTTCCACTTATTATGGATATAGTATTGGTGGATTACTCAATCTATATGATTTTGCTCGCGACCCAGAATTGAAAAAACTGGCAAAAGGTTTATTAGATTGGTATGCAACTAATATGGCACTAAGACTAAGTTGGGGGACTGCTGGAGGTGCAGAAAGTCGGGGTTTCGATCGCAGTACCTGGAATACTGAGTTAGGTGCAGTAGCATGGATGTGGTGGGGAGAAGGCACTGAAGCTGCAGAAAAGATGAGAAATGGTACTGCTAGGTTAGCATTGCCAGCAGCTCTAAGCACATATCGTCCTCCAGAACATCTGAGGGCACTCGCTCGTAAACAAGTGCCATTACCATTTCAGCTCAGAGCAAGTCATCCAATTTACTATAGTTACTCTCAAGGAAACCGCTTATGGGAAAAATTCTATATAACTGAGGACTATAGTTTAGGAACTTTATTAGAGCCTACTCGCAGTTATCAAGTCGAGGGTACAATTAGTGCACAATATACTACTTATAAGTTAGTAGTGCGCGACCCTGAAGGCATTAATAACGCAGTAGTAGGTTTAGGTGGCACTTATCATGGACCCCGAGCAACTGGACGTAGTCCCGGCGATCAATATGTTCAACAACAGGGAGCAGTAATATTTCAGTTAATTCTCAGCGATCGAGATTTGCAAGCAGGAGTGCCAGCACAGTCGCATTTAGTTTTGCCAAAGCGTTATGGCGAACCGAGAAAATATAAAAATTGGTATATTTGGCGCATTGAAAATATTTGGCTATGTGCTCGACCTTGGGCAGGTGAGGTAAGTTTACAACCATTATCTCGGAAATATAAAGATTACCAAGCAATGGTTGCCAAAGGAAAAAAGACTGCTTGGGTTACTGATGTAGCAAGAGTAGCTGATATTGGAGATTTTGAAAGTTTAAAACAGGCCTTGGATAAAACTATGGTTGATGATAGGGAATGGGAGAGTCAAGGGCGTTTAAGTTATTTGAGTTTAGCTGGCGATCGCATAGTTATGACATATAAGCAAGATGGTGCTATTGGGGACGCAGTAGTTAATGGGGAAAAAAGAATTTTAAAAAATTGGCCTGTTTTAGAGAGTCCATACACCAAACAAGGGTTGTACAGTGGGTTGCTAGAAGTTGATGACCCCAAGCTAGGTAAATGGCAATTAAGAGGTAAGTTAATGGGTCCAGAATGGGAGTAGGGGAGAGTGTGGAGATGGGGAGATGGGAAGATGGGGAGATGGAGACCCACCCCTCGCCCCTCCCCCTCCCAGGAGGGGAATATCGAGAAAGATTTGGCAATGGCGCTTGTGATGGAACATTTTTTTATACCGAATTTAGTGAACTTGATGTTATACCAAATCTCAAAAAGTTTGCTATTTATCTTTAACTCATGGGGAGATAGGGAGATAGGGAAATGGGGAGACGGTAATCAAACATAGCATTACTATTCAGAAATGCTGTTACAAATTTTTTAGTTATAAACACTAAATATAGCGTAGCACTATAGCTTTAATCCTATTAATATAGTGTTTTAGCGTGAATTATCTGAATATTTTTCCGTGAGAATTTTTTAACCCATAAAGTTAAGTAATTTGATACTTCAATACTTACGATAGAATTTAACAAAAAGTCATAGAGAGAAAATTACTCATGCTATTAAAGTCAACAACTAGACATATTCGTATTTTTGCCGGAGTTATAGAAGACAATGAACTTGTTCCTGATGATCAGGTATTAACCCTCGATATCGACCCCGATAACGAACTTAACTGGAATGATACTGCCGTGCAGCAGATTTACAGAAAGTTTGACGATCTGGTAGAATCTTGTAGTGGGGAAGATTTAACTGAATACAACCTACGTCGTATAGGTTCCGATTTAGAGCATTTTGTGCGATCGCTATTACAATCAGGTCAAATTAGCTATAATCTTGGTAGTCGTGTCAATAACTATAGCCTAGGACTACCAAGAGTAGACATTGACCCTGAAGCTCAATAGGATATTAAAATTTAATCTCTAATATAATCAATCGGGACTTACGCAGAGACTATACATATAGCGACGGCGAATACCATTCGCCCCTACAGATAGTGGTTTAAAAATCAATTTGCGTAAGTCCTGATAATAATCTGATAACATCACTGTTATCGGATTAGATACTTTGATAATGTTGTAAAAATTGCTTCATAGATACCTGACAATTGGCCATAAATTGACTGACTCCAAGTATCAGGAAAAAATTGCTCTAGAGTTTCGACTAAAGCAAAAATTTCCATATTAAACATTTTATAATATAATTCATGAGAATGTTTAAGTTGAGTTAACAGCTAATCTATATCTATACTGAGGAAGTGGCTGTTTGTAATTAGTTTCTTGATTGGTAAAATTACTAAGAGCATTAGAATCAGAAAATTTAGACATGAATCACGTCACATGATTAAAAACAATATATGATAAAATTAACTTAGTACAACTGACAATCAAGATAATATTTATAGTTTTATCAGTAAAACAGTTTAGGAATTAGATATTTTTAGATAGATATTGAAATTATGCTGAAAAATCAAGAACAAAGACCTAATTCAACTAGCATAAATAATTAAAGATAAATCTAACCGATCAAAGAAATGGCCGAAAGCTGCGAGGAGCCCTGATGCAAAACACTATGCCAAAACACTACCTGTGGGTTATAGGTGAAGGGATAAAAACCTATCGGCCAGGAGAAATAATAGTAGATCGTTATCAAGTTCAAGACGATCGAATACTAATGGATACTCAACCAGAAAAAACGCCCCAGATGCCCGAAGAAATTCCGGGAAAAATAGAACCATATTTAAGATTATTTCCCTATAGACTTCATATTCCTCAAGTTTTTGGAATTATATCAGTAACAGAAAAAAAAGGGACTCGAAAAATTTGGCTTTTAGAAGCAGGGCCAATTAATTCCAATTCAGGAAGCTTAATGCCAAAAATAGCTACATCATGGAAACATGCTACAGCAATGCGACAGTTAAATTGGTTATGGCAAATAGCTCAACTTTGGCAACCGTTGAATGTGCAAAAAGTAGCTTCTAGTTTGCTAAATTCAGAAAATCTGCGGGTAGAAGGACAATTAGTACGCTTATTAGAGCTACAGGCAGATCAAAAATCTTTGACATTGCAGCACTTAGGTAGATTCTGGCAGAAATGGGCAAGCAATGCTCATCCAGCAGTAGAAAAATTCTTGAAACAACTGTTTCACCAAATGATTGCAGGTGAAGTCTACAATGCCGATCAGGTTATAGTACAACTAGATCAAGCTCTGGAATTATTGGGGCGATCGCAAACTAGAAAAATTAACATTGCCACTGCTACAGATACCGGACCTAATCGTTCTAACAATGAAGATGCTTGTTACCCACCCAGCAAAACAGCCATTAGCTATCCACCGAGTTATAAAACAGTAGCTATGGTCTGCGATGGTATTGGTGGTCAAGAAGGAGGAGAAGAAGCATCAGAGTTAGCAATTAAAGTTTTGTGCCAAAGATTACATAACATACCTGAGGATGGCGATCCTCTGACTATAATTACAAAATTAGAAGAATCTGCTTATGCTGCTAATGATGCTATCTATGAGCGTAACGATAACGAGCAACGCCAAGGTCGTCAACGGATGGGAACCACTCTAGTTATGGCACTCGCCCATCTCCATGAACTCTACATAGCTCATGTAGGAGATAGTCGTGCTTATTGGATTACTCCGACTCGATGTTATCAAGTAACTCTAGATGATGATGTTGCGACTCGTCAAGTCAGATTAGGCTACTCTTTATATCAAGATGCCGTCAACCAAATTGCATCAGGTGCTCTAGTACAAGCTTTGGGTATTACGGCCTCAACAAGTTTACATCCAACTGTACAACGTTTTCCAATAGATGAAGATAGTATTTTCTTGATTTGTTCTGATGGTTTAAGCGATAGAAATCGAGTAGAAGAATATTGGCAAACAGAAATATTACCATTGCTAGAAGGGAAAACAAATCTAGCTACAGTGAGAGATAGATTAATAGAAATTGCTAACACCATAAATGGGCATGATAATGTAACAGTAGCTTTAGTGTATTATCAAGTAACTGATAAAGGTCAGATAACAGAATTGTCTGTTCCACCTGTAAAAGTTCAGCATTTAAAAGTAGAAAAATCACGAAAAAATTCGGAATTTAATTCATCAGATAATCAATTTTTCGACAATAAACCCAAAAATTTTCCATATGACTCAGAATATAAAAGTGGGTGGTTTTACTTGTCAGGAATTCTGATACTTCTGGTATTAGGTGGAATATTGGCATACTTTTTAAGTCCTTTAGTAAAAGGATTAACAGAGCAAAAAAAAATAACACAGCCATTGGATGTAAGCTCTCCAAAGAATAATACTTTTGCAGGAAATACGAAAAACCCTAGTCAACAAACAAATTCTATATTTTCTCCTAGTTTATCTTTGGATATAGGTTCATTTATATTGATTAGTCATGGCGGTCATGATCGCGAAAGCTTACATGAACCAATTGAATTACTAAATAATACAACAAATAAGACAGTTAAAGGTACAGTTGGTGATGGTAGTATTCTCCAAGTAACTAGAAAATTGAATCAATCGGAAGAAAATTGGTTAGAATTACAGGTTTGTGCAACTGAAACTCCCTCAAATATTGACCTAGAATTTTCTAATTTTTTACTACAACCAAAAGATAAAGGTTGGATTCAACAAGCAAAAATAGAGAGTAGCTCGGATGTCATAATTTTGGAAAAAAATTCAGAAAAACTAGATGGATGTGTAGAAGATTAGTTCAATTTAATCAATCAATAGACATCTATAGCAATCCTAATTTTGGTTGTGAAAATGTGAAAAAATATCTGGCAATTAGGTAATATTATGTGCCCCCTTCTGGGGAGCTACGCTTACAGTAGAACAGTTATAATTAGGTTCATAGTTGTGCTTTAGCCCTAAGGCCAATATTTACAAGGGTTTTCATTCCGGTAGACTACAGTAAGGACGTTCCATGGAATGTCCCTATAGGGTGCGTGATTGTGATAATGTGGTTCATCAATATCAAAAGTTCTGTAAAGGGCTAAAGCCCAACTACAAACAAAAACTCCATTATAACTATTATTATAACTAATTAGGGTTTGCTGAAAAAGTCTTTTGGCAGGGGTAGGAGTCATATCATGTCCGGTAGCATCGGTATTGTATAGAAAAGGTAGGCAACAGGCAACAGGCAACAGGCAACAGGCAACAGGCAACAAACAGGAAGGTAATTGAGCAAGAAAAAAACTTAAATTTCCTGTAAATATCCACGCTAACTTTTACACAAACGATACCAACGGACATGATATCAGAAGTCAGGAGTCAACCCACCCCTAATATCAAATCCGGTTAAACAGCCATAGAATGGTTAAGTTAGGAGGAGTCAGGAGTCAGGAGGAGAAAGAATTACAAAGATAAACGTAGTTATGGCGATTGAAGATTTTTTTTATGTCCAATTAAACGGATTTGATATAACCCCTCCCAGGAGGGGAAGTCAGGAGGAATTGGGGATTTAGAGGAGGTAGTCGGATATATTTATCCCTTTATTTTTTTGCCGTAGTTAGCCCAAAATCCTAACTTTTTGGTCGCTCAAGCTTAAAAAGTTGCACTTTTTTTTCGTTCTAAAAAGGCTAAAACCTTTATCTGTAAATGCTTTTAGGTTTAATCAGCAATCCCTAATTATCCGAACATAATATTATAATATCAAATTCGGTTGAACAACCTCACTTCTTGGCCATTATTAGATTTTTGACAAATCAAATCATTATTATAGTGAAAAAAATGTAGAAACATTCTATTGAAATGAAAGTCTTTACAATGTATGAAAATTTATAAAGATATTTACTACAATTTGATATAAAAATATCAACGACTACTAATTTCCATGTAGCTTAAAAGCCAATTTGCCATAGTAGCACGGCGTGCTTGCACAGGAGTAAATTCTCCTATTTTATAACCTTTAAAACCCAACTTTTGCTTCAGTAACTGTTTATTTTCTTTAGGAATAGAACGAGTTAACTTGACAGTGGGCGGGCGAAATTCAATAAAATTAGGAGGTTCTAGATATTCATCTCGCCACTCTGGTGCGACACTAGAAGCATCCCATTTATCAGTATTAGCATCATAGCGATAACCAAGATAATACCAAACTAATTGATTAACAGTATTATCATCAATTTTTTCATCAATAATTGCCTGAATAGTTTCTTTATTCAGTGGTGGTAGTTCAGACATAAAAGCTGACTCCATTTTACTTATTTTTATATAATTATATTATGATGTAGCAGAAGGAAGAAGGAAAGGGCACAGACAGATCAAAAGCTTAAAACTCAGACAAAGCAATATTTTTCCTTCTTCCTTCTTCCTTCTTAACTTCTGCTATACTTATGAATCAGGGAAACAAAAGAAGAATAAAATGTAGAGGCGTGGAGTGCCTCTCCCATAATTGAATTATTGTTAGTTAGCTATTTACTTAAAATACCTTCTTTTTGTGCCATTGATAACATTAAATCTACTACTCGACAAGAATAACCCCATTCATTATCATACCAAGAAACAACCTTAAAGAAATTGGAGTTAAGTTCAATTCCAGCACCTGCATCAAAAATACTAGAGTGAGAGTCGCTGGTAAAATCAGTCGAAACTACAGGGTCTTCAGTATATCCAAGAATACCCTTCATCGGTCCTTCGGCAGCAGCTTTCATCGCTGCACAAATTTCTTTGTAGCTAGTTGACTTCTCGCTCTTGAAAGTTAAATCAACTACAGAAACATCTGGAGTCGGAACCCGGAATGCCATACCAGTCAGCTTGCCTTTTAATTGTGGTAAAACCAGAGTTACTGCTTTTGCTGCACCAGTAGAAGCGGGAATAATATTTTGAGCTGCACCACGTCCACCCCGAAAATCTTTTTTACTCGGACCGTCTACAGTTGGTTGAGTAGCAGTCATAGCGTGAACAGTTGTCATTAGACCTTCTGCCAAACCAAAATTATCATCAATAACTTTGGCAATAGGGGCTAAACAATTAGTAGTACAACTAGCATTAGAAACAATAGTATCTTCGGTAGGCTCGAATTGATCGTGATTAACACCCATCAACAAGGTTTTTACCCTATCTGGATCTTTTGTTGGAGCTGAAATAATGACTCGCTTTGCGCCTGCTGCCAAATGATTTGAAGCACCGTCAAAAGTGGTAAATAATCCTGTAGACTCAACTACATAATCTGCACCTTTTTCTTTCCAGGGTAGTTCAGCAGGATTTCTAACTGATACACATGGAATCAATTTTCCGTTAATTGTCATACCATCATCTGAAGCTGACACATCTCCTTGGAAACGTCCATGAGTTGAATCATATTTTAATAAATAGGCTAGGTTTGGTGGTGGTACTAAATCGTTAATCCCAACAAACTCGATTAAGTCGGGATGGTTAAGTCCAGCACGGAAAACTAGACGTCCAATACGGCCAAATCCATTGATAGCTACTTTTAAGGCCATGGATACACTCCTTTATAATGAATAGCTGAAAGTCACTATAAGTTTGACTTATGCTTGATTTGATTAGAACCTATCACGAAGATAATTGTTTAAAATATATTCTTTTCCATATTTTAAGAATCTTTCTGTCAAATGACTTAGGTTTTACGGGAAGCTTATGCCCTAGATTAAATAGATCCACTTAGCTACTCAGCAGGTCGAGTCCAAAATTTCATACTTGATAATATTTTTGACAGATAATACTGAGTTCTTAGAGAGAGGCTAATTATAACAGTGCTATCGGACATGGTATAAATCATCAAAGACTTGGATAGTGAAATAATCTTAAGCACTGTATTTGACATATCAAAAGCTTAAAATTCAAAAAACGCCTGATTTTTCCTTTTTCCTTCTGCAATAATACTAGCTCGATCTAACTTTGAGGTGGCTTCTGTCTGACAACCTCATCAATATCAGAATCAGAGGTAGTATTTTCTGTAGAATTAGCTTGATTTTCAGATGAACCATTGGAACCATTTGCAGTGACAGTGTGCTCGCGATCGCTATCTTTGATACCATCATCAACAGATTCATATCCATGAGAATGAGCATCATCATAATTTGACAAATCAGGTCGCTCTGACTTCTTAGGTTTTTCACCCTCCAACAGCCATCCCTCCAAATTTTTAACAGCAATATATAAATTAGGAGTAATCAACAAACTCAAAAGAGTACCAAACAACATTCCCCCAAATATTGCAGTACCAAGAGACCAACGACTACTCGAACCTGCCCCAGTAGCAATAACTAGAGGCATAAAACCAATCAAACTGGAGATTGCCGTCATCTGAATTGGTCGAAAACGTTGCTCTGCTGCTGTAATTGCTGCCTTAGTAATATTTACACCCTTATCCCTTAACTGGTTGGCAAATTCTACAATCAAAATTGAGTTCTTGGAAGCCAAACCAATTAACATCACTAAGGCAACCTGAGCATACACATCATTTGTAACCACTGGCCAAACAGAGCCAGCCATAAGTATATTTGATCGAAACCAAATTGCTACCAGAGCGCCTAATACCGCCAGTGGTACCGAGAGCATAATAATTAAAGGGTCGATATAGCTTTCGTATTGTGCTGCTAGTACCAAAAACACCATCACAAAACCCAAGCCAAAAATAATCGGTGCTGCACCACCAGATGATTTTTCCTCTAACGCACTGCCCTGCCAAGCATAACCAAAACCAGGGTCTAACAATTCTTCCGAGGCTTGCTCCATGGCAGCGATCGCTTGCCCAGAACTATAACCAGGAGCAGGTCCACCTTGAATTTTCATGGAACGGAAAATGTTATAGTGGGTGATAATCTCCGGCCCGACAAAATCTCTGATTCTGACTAAACTTCCCAGGGGAATCATTTCACCATCAACAGAGCGGACATACAATTGATTAATATCATCAGGTTTAGAACGAAACTCTGGCTCCGCTTGAACATAAACCCGATACTGGCGTTGCCCTAAAACAAAATCATTCACATAAGACGAACCGAAATAAATTTGTAAGGTGGAAAATATATCATTAACATTCACATTTAATGCCTTAGCGCGATCGCGTAAAACTTCAATTTGCTTCTGAGGCTTATTAGCGCTAAACTGACTATAAACAGCTTGTAAACTAGGATATTCTGGGGAATTAGTTGCCCCAATTAATCGATTACCATTTTCGAGTAATGCTTGAATAGGCAAACTTCCAGTACGGTCTTGCAATTGAAATTCAAAACCTCCTGTACTACCTAGTCCTGGTACTGGTGGAGCATTCACAGCAAAAGCGTTCACTTCTTTTATTCCTTGCAACGCTCCATTTAATCTTCTGGTGATGCCATAAACAGACTGCTCTGGTAAAGTTCGTTCCTCCCAAGGTTTAAGTAGGACGAAAAATACCCCTTGACTAGGGTTGAGACCATCAAAACCAAATCCAGCAACACCAAAAGAAGATTTGATTTCGTCAATCTCCGCAATTTCTTTTTGAATTTTGGCTGCTGCATCAGTATTATAATTGAGGGAAACTCCGTCAGGAGCTTGATAAATGACGATAAAATAACCTTGGTCTTCTTCGGGAACAAATCCACCAGGAACTAAACCGTACATCCAAACAGTTGCCACTAGACCCGCAATAAAAATCCCCATGACAATGATATTAATGCGAGTGAGAAAGCTGACTAATTTACCGTACTTATCTTGTAACCAACCAAAACTTCGGTTAAAGGTATCAAATATCCAACCCAAGAGTCCGGTAGCTTCTTGTTTTGGACGTAGTAACAAACCAGATATACTAGGAGAGAAGGTCAGAGCATTAAAAGTTGAGCAGGCAACGGCAAAAGCAATAGTCAAAGCAAATTGTTTGTAAATTACTCCTGTTGTTCCTGGGAAGAATGAAACCGGAATAAATACAGCCATTAATACTAAGGAAGTGGCGATCGTTGCTCCAGTGAGTTCTTCCATGGCATCCAATGCTGCTTGCCTTGCCTTCATTCCTTGTTCAATTTTACTTGAGACTGCTTCCACAATTACGATCGCATCATCCACCACCAGACCTGATGCTAAAGTACAAGCAAACAAAGTCAGAGTATTAATTTCAAAATTCAAAATTTTCAAACCAGCCATTGCCCCAATTAAAGCTACAGGAATAGCGATCGCTGGAATCAAGGTAGCTCGCCAATCTTGTAAAAAAATAAAGATAATCAAAACCACTAATCCTACAGCTTGGAGTAGAGTAATAACTACCTCTTGCAATGATACTTCCACGAATAAGGTTGTATCATAAGCAACGCTATATTGTAATCCGGGGGGGAAATTCTGACTAAGCTCCAGCATTGTAGCTTTGATTTGATTTGCTGTTTCTAGAGCATTACTGCCAGGAAGTTGATAGATTGCTAAACCCGTAGTCGGATCTCCATTATATGTGGTAACTAGATCGTAATTTTCCGCTCCAAGTTCAGCTCTACCTATATCTCTAACCTTAACCAAAGTACCATTTTCATCTACTTTCAGCACTAAATCCTCAAATTCTTGGGCATTTTTTAACCTACCAATAGCTTGCAAAGGAATTTCATAAACTAAATCTGGTGGTGCCGGGTTTTGACCAATTTTACCTGCTCCCACCTGAATATTTTGTTCTTGCAAAGCATTAACTACATCCTGAGCTGTTAATTCACGAACTGCCATTTTCTGGGGGTTAAGCCAAATGCGCATGGCATATTTCCGTTCTCCTAAAATTGTCGCCTGACCAACTCCAGGAATACGCTTAATTTGATCTAAGACGTTGAGATCAATATAGTTACTCATAAAGTCAGGACTGTAGTAAAAGTTGCCATTTTCATCTTTTTCTGAGTAAGTGGCAATCACTAAGAGAATATTAGGAGATGCAGCTTCTACAGTAATACCTGTTTGTCTGACTAAATCTGGTAAAGAAGCTTCTGCTTGAGAAACTCGGTTTTGAACATTAACCTGAGCGGTGTCTCGGTCTACATCATTAGGGAATACAATATTAATGCTCGTCTGACCGCTATTACTGGTGTTGGAATACATATATTTCATGTCTTCAACACCGTTAATTTCTCTTTCTAAAATTGTGGTTACGGTATTTTCTGTGGTTTGAGCATCAGCTCCAATATAGGTTGATGATACTTGAATTTCGGTATTAGCTAGTTGTGGTAATTGGGCAATGGGCAACAATGGAATTGAAATTGCCCCCGCTAATATAATTATGATTGTACAGACTGTCGTTAAGACAGGCCGTTTGATAAAGGTATCAGCAATACTTAAAAGCATAATGAATCAGTTATCAGTTATCAGTTATAGCGCTGCGCGCAGGCAACAGGCAACAGGGGGAATAAAAAACCTATAATATAAGATTTTAGCTATTGGACACCTCTTGTAATTTGTAAATATGCCAGCGCACATTGCTATAGAATCCAGTTATATAATAAACATCTCCAGAAAAGAGGGAATAGGGAATAGGTATGGAGGGGAAAATAATTGATAATTTCTGTACGATAATTGATTTTATTTTTGATTTTTACCAGATGTCTAATATATTTAGAATTCTATAACTACTTCAATATTCTGTCCCCCCATCCCCCCATCCCCCCATCTCCCCATCTCCCCATCTATATTTTAGAGGGACTGTTTCTCATTTTTCTTCTCAATGGGATTGCCCAATTCAGAATCATCAGCAATAGGTATACCATTCCGGAGTTTTACCACACCGGAAACAACTATTTTGTCAGTGCTTTTCAATCCCTCAATTACTTGATAATCTTCACCTTGAATGCTTCCCAACTTCACAGGTTTTTGAGTTGCAATCAACTTTTTCTCACCATCCATGATTTTCTCTTCTGCAACAAAAACAAAAGCTTGATTTCCGATCCGTCTGACAGAAGTAATAGGAACAGTTAATCCTTGCTTTTCTTCCCAGATAACTCTTGCTATTACCTGCTGGTTAGTTTGTAGTTTCTTTTCCCCATTGTCATATATTGCTTTGACTAAAACAGTTTGAGTTCCTTGACCTGTATCTGGAGAGATAAAAGATATCCTACTGCTACCAATTAATTTATCTGTTTGTTGAAGTAATTCAACTCGTGTACCTAGTCTAATTTCAGGAAGTCGGTCTATAGGAATATTAATATTCGCTTCTAAAGTATTATTGTCCTGAATAGTGGTTAATGGAGTTTGACTATCTACATAATCACCCACTTTCGGTTTTACTTCTCCAACCACCCCACTAATAGGAGCAAGAATATTGTAATATTGTAACTCTACTTGTTCTGCCACTGCATTTGCCTGAGTTTGTTGTAGTTGACCGCGAACTTGAGCTACCTGACTTTCCTGAGAGGAAATTTGTTCGTTTTGAGCTGCTATTTGAGCATCTAAAGTTTCAATACGACGCTGCAAATCTTTTTTGGCACTTTCTACCTGTGCTTTAGCAGCATCTATAACTTCTTTTTGAGCTGCTATTTGAGCATCTAATGTACCTGTGTGTCTTTGTAAGTCTTTTTTGGCACTTTCTACCTGTGCTTTAGCAGCATCTATAACTTCTTTTTGAGCTGCTATTTGAGCATCTAATGTACCTGTGCGTCTTTGTAAGTCTTTTTTGGCACTTTCTACTCGTGCTTGTGCTGCATCAATTTCTTGTTCTATAGCATCTATTTCAGCTTCAGCTTGTCTAATGTCACGGGTAGCTTGGTCAAACCTTTCTTTAGGGACAGCTCCTTCTTCATACAAAGTGGAAAATCTTACTTGTTCAATTTTTTGGTATTCTAAAGTCGCTTCCCTTCTTTCTTTTTCAGCTCTTTGTGCTCGTAAAGCTGCTTCGGCATCTTCTAATTGTGCTTCTTCTGATAAAGAACTTGATTCAGCTAGTAATCTATTTAGTTCCTGACGCTCTGACCTGAGAGTTGCTTGAGTATTTTCTAAATTAGCTTCTTCAGACAGAAAGCCAAATTCAGCTAGTAATCTATTTAGTTCCTGACGTTCCCTCCGGAGGTTCGCTTCAGCATTATCTAGATTAGCTCTTTCAGAATTTAATTCTCTTTGGGCAATTAGTTCCGTTTTATCATCTCTCAAGGCTCTTAGTTGAGCTTCTGCACTATCTAATTGTGCCTGAGCTGAACTTATCTGAGCAATATTACTATCAAGAACTGCCTGTTGTTGAGAAGGATCTATTTGCAGTATGGGGTCTCCTTTTTTAACTCTGTTACCTAGTGATACAAATACTTGACTTACTTGTCCACTTACTCTTGGCGTAATAGTTGCTCTTTCTTTTCCTTCTACTATTGCGATATACTCTGTGCTGTCTGCCACTTGAGTTGGATTGACTCTGGCTATTTCAACCGCAGTAGGTGGGGGTGCTACTGCTTGTGGTGTTTCACCTCCACAGGAGCTTAATATAAGCACGGATAACAGCAAAGGCCAATATCTAGCCTGGTTGACTAATTTACTATCCATTGGTATTAAGTTCACTGGTAAATTATCTTCTCAATTCTACCTTGCTCTTGTAATGAAATTATTTAACCTGATTAAGAGAAAGATCAATTCAGTTGTCAATGGAGGAGTCAGGAGGAAAAAAGAAGGAAGTTTTTTATCACTAAGACCATGCATGAAAAAAGAATGTGACGAATAAATAGATTACCTTATATTCTTGTATTTGCTACTATTTAATGCTGTTTTACCTCTTTTACTATTCCCTCCATACCTTTTTCATAGTACTTGGTCTCCACATCCTAGTGTTTAGCTGCAAAAATTAGTAATATTATTTTTGAGTTGACTTCGTTTGAGTTTAGGTGAGTTTAGGCTTTTTTCATTCTTCTAAGAAATAGATTAACTTATACAATTAGACACTAGATAAAAACGCTATAATTTAAAACATTTTTTCTGGGAAAAATTACTTATAGCAATCCTAAATTGGTTGTGATATATAATTCAGGTAATTATATTATGTTCCCCTTCCAGGGGAGCTACGAATTGCGGATAATCAGTTATAAAAAAACTTCTGGCCTTGAAGCTTTCTTTCCCTTCTACCTTCCCCTCCTGGCAGGGGGAGGGGCGAGGGGTGGGTTGCCTTCTGCCTTCCTTCCTGCAAAGTGTAAGTATTCAACCGTTAGCGTAGCTCCCCCGGAGGGGGAACATGATATTAGTTATCGTATCGTGCTCGGAGTCAGGAGTCAGGAGAAAGTCAGGATGAGAGTGGGAATTATCTGGAGATATTCTGGCATTTTATATCTGCATTGAATGGAAGTAGAAAGTGCGATAACTGTATAACTGGATTTTATATGACAATTTTGATCATAGTTAATTTGAATTGAAAACCTTTAAAATTCTGACTCGGTCTTCCTGACTCCTGTACGGGCGTTTTGCTAGCGCACAACTATGTTAATGCTCCGCGAAATGTAAAGCGGAGGCCTTTAGCTTCGCATAACTATCGTTAACACTCCTACCATCAAAATATTACAACTTAAATATAATTGCTATAATAATCAATAACTTGATTCTTAAATATTGAATAGTAATAATTCAATTTACTTAGAACTATATTAATATATGGAAACTACAAATTTTCTGACTTGGTTACTCTTTTTTGGATTAATAAGTAGCATTGGTATTGGTGCTATGATATATGCTTATCGTGGAAAAGGTAGTATTTCTGTCCTATTTACAGAATTCATTTCAGCATCTTCATCAATACCATCAGAGGCAGAAGTAAATTTTCAACAAGGATGTGAGGCTTTTCAAAAGGGAAATTATCAACAGGCAATAAATAAGTTTACTGAAGCTCTGAAAAATAATTCAACTATTGCTGAAGCTTATCATAATCGGGGTTTGGCTTTTGCTAATCTACGTCAAGATGATGAAAGTGTAGAAAATTTTTTGCAAGCTGGAGAATTATATATAGAACAAAAAAATCAAGATGCTATGGTAATTTTGAAAAAAAATTTGGAGTTATTAAAGGCTAGAAAAAAAGCCAGTTCCGCTACGCGGAAGTAAAAAGTAAAAAGTTAAAAGTCAAAAGTATTGAAAGGGGGGTTATATATAGAAAAAAAAATCAAGATGCTATGATGATTTTGAAAAAAAATTTGGAGTTATTAAAGGCTAGAAAAAAAGCTAGGAAAACTCCTAGTTAATTGTTATAAGCTAGTTTTTTTAGGAGTTATATCAAATCGGTTTGATTGAACATAAAAAAAATATCCAATTGTCATAACTACCCTCATCTTTGTGATTCTCTCTCCTTCTGACTCCTGATATAGATGGAAAATTATATAATATAATATATGTTTATAATTCTATCATTACTTCAATTTCCCCTACGGGTACTTTGGCAAAAAATATGTTAATAACAGCATCAAACCCTTATATGGTCTAGGTTTTACATTTAATCAACCTTTTTCCTGATATATCTAGGTTTTCCTGCGGAATGCTACGCAAAGAGCCATTTTTAGCCAGAGCAACGTATTTTCCTTACCCCTACTAGCTTTGAAGGCATTTTAACTGTGAAAAATATTAAAGTACCCCTACTCCCCTACTCCCCTACTCCCCACCCCTAAATAGTATGATAATTATTCAACAAGTATTTTATTTTTTGAGGGGGTAATCATGGGATTAGGTATTTTAATTGATGGTAAATGGGTATCTAAACGAGAACAAGAAGATTCTCAAGGTAGATTTATTCGCCCTAATACTACATTTCGGAATAAAATTACGGCAGATAATTCTAGTGGGTTTAAGGCAGAAACAGGACGTTACCATCTATACATTTCTTGGGCTTGTCCTTGGGCACATCGAACTGCAATTATGCGAAAGTTAAAAGGATTAGAAGATGCTATTGGGTTGTCAGTTGTAGGGGCAGTAATTGACCAAAATAGTTGGGAATTTTCTGATTCTGAATCAGGATGTATTCCTGATACTATTAATCATACTAATTATCTTTGGCAAGTTTATCTTCAAGCTGATGTTAATTATAGTGGGAGAGTTACCGTACCTATACTTTGGGATAAGGAGAAAAATACTATTGTTAATAATGAATCCCGTGAAATTATTCGGATGTTTGATACTGAGTTTAATGGTATTGCTAGAAATGACCTGAATTTGTGTCCTGAAGATTTAAAAGATACTATTGAAAAAACTCTTGATACTATTTACCAGCCAATTAATAATGGTGTTTATCGAGGGGGTTTTGCAGGTTCTCAATTAGCTTATGAAGAAGGAGTAAAAGATTTATTTGCTGCTTTAGATTATTGGGAAAATATATTATCAAAACAACGTTATTTGTGTGGCGATCGCTTAACTGAAGCTGATATTTGTATGTTTACTACTTTGCTTCGTTTCGACCTGGTTTATTATGTTCATTTCAAGTGTAATTTACGTCATATTTGGGATTATCCAAATCTCTGGAATTATCTGAAAGATATTTATCAATATCCAGGGATAAAAGGAACTTGTAATTTTGACCATATTAAACGGCATTATTACATGAGTCATCCTAATGTTAATCCTACTAAAATTGTACCGGTTGGCCCTGAGATTGATTTAGATTCTCCTCATAACCGGGCATCAATAGACTTCTCCAGAAAAGATTCTCAAACTATTACCCCGCCGTTCTAAAATAGGCATTTTTGGAGAGGTTTAATTTAAGGTAAGCATTCATTCTAGTAGTGGATTGACACATCTAAAATGGTGCATTAGGTGTAGGTTGGGTTTCGTTCCTCAACCCAACCTACATTTTTAGGCGTGTCAGTCCAGTAGGGTGCGTTACGTTCCTAACGCACCACGATATATACCCTAAAACTAACCCTAATCAGTGGTGCGTTACGACGCAAGCTGATATTTTACACACAAAACCTAGTTTTTTGTAAGCGTCTAACACACCCTACTGGATTGTTTCATCTAAAAATGTGCATTAGAAAATGGGGGGTAAGGGAATGTAATGACAGGGTGATGGGGTGATTATCAAAAAGGCTAATGCACTATTTTAGGCGAAACAGTCCACTACTGAACTGATAATTGATAACTGAAAATATGCCTGCTAAAGATATTTTTCATAAGGGACGTTCCATGGAACTTCCCTACAAGGTTTTGGTTGTGACGATATGGTCGATCAATCTGAAAAGCGCTGTAAATGTTGCCTTAGAAAAAAACGCTCTGCACAATTTTAGCTGTGTTGGTTTACTACTCAATCTTCTAAATTCTGAATATGGTGCATGACAACGGATTGCCAAATCCCTTTCATAGTCTGAATTTAAGCCGTAAATACGCACCCTACTCAATCTTCTAACTTCCGTTTCTTCTGACTCCTGACAAAAAAATCAGCTCAATAGCATCCCCTTTTAAGGGGATGAAAAAAATCAAATTCAGTATTTCAAGTCTCTAACTTGAGCGGTCGGTACTGATAACTGATAAGTGATAAGTGATAACTGGGGGTTGCACATTAAAGAATGATAATAGATTTTAAACTGTACATATATTGAGGAAAGAATTATCCAAAAATATCTACTTTCGGATTTAATCATCCCTGATTGTGCAACGCCGATAACTGATAACTGATAACTGAAATAACTCCCTATTCCTGAGTACAAGCATCATAAATTCTTTGACTATTTTCACTTAGATCGCCCAACCATTTTTGTCTGACTCTTCGAGCTTTTTTATCATTAGCAAGAAAGTCATTAACATACCTCTTCCAACTAGAATTTTCTTCTCCTCCAGGAAGTATAAAGCCATAACCTGCACAAAAAGGACGGCCATTTTGCTGAGGAGTGAGTAAATTATAATCTTCCCCTAACTCAGAGTTCAGTATAAATAATGAACCTAACAAAAGAGTTCCATCGCTGGCAAATCCATTAATTTCACCATCCAATAAAGCTTTTACCCCTTGTTCTCTGCTTAAATATTTATTATCAATTTGTTCATCAGGATAACTTGTTTTAATATCATTTTCATTCGTAGTATTCCTAACTACACCAACTACCCCATTACCAGCTTTCAAATCTTCTTCTTGGGTTTCTTTTTTGACTAAGATTTGTGTTGCTGTAATAAAAAAAGGTGTAGAAAAACTAACGCCGTATTTTTCTTCACGTTCAGCACTAATAGTATTAGGACCACACTCCAAATCTACCTGACCACTTGTTACCATATCCCAACGACTTTGGGTAGTTGATGTAACTAATCTTACCCTAATTGGGTCTAGTTGGTTGGCACTCAGACGTTCAGCTAAAGCATAGGCAATATCTATACAATACCCTGTCCATTTTCCGTCATTTCTGTAGCCAAACCAAGGAGAATCTCCTCTAACTCCTACGAATATCAGCTCTCTTCTAATGATAGTTTCCTCTGTTTGTGTGTGACTAATTTTTTGTGGAAAAATAGTCGCCAAGAATGCTAGGGATGAAACAATCAAAATTTTTAGTTTTTTATTCATTTTTCCTCGTTTGAATAATTAGAATAATTAAACCGCTTCTACTTTGAAAACTATAGTTTTTCTGCCAATACTTCGAGATTGCTTCCTTACATCGCAATGACACATCGGAATAATTAGAAACTTCAGGTTTCAACATGGACGAGGTTTAGAATCTCCAAGTAGCTCGAGTAACAAATACTGTAATTGGGTCATTTCGATCGTCATGCTCTGGTTGTGTTTCGATAAAGAAACCGGATGTTATATCTATATTATTTGAAATTCTATAATTGTAGAAAATTTGAAATTGTATAGAAGTATCTGGATCATCTTCTCCACCATCAATATCTGTTACTTTTGGTTGCTGACCAACGGAAAGACCTAACATTCCATTTTCAAATACTAAGTCATCTATTGCTACCGTTACTGCCCAATTCCAAATATCTGCTTCATCCCCTTCGCGATCGCCTGCTTCTGCTTCAGCATTGCTATAACCAACCCAACCAGAAAAAGTAAATGGTGCCCAGCGATAGCTAGTTTGGAATCCAAAATGGTCTGCTGAAGTTGCCACTCTGCCAAAAGGTCGTTGAGCATTTCTGCTACCTGTAAAACCTGCTACATTAACTAAATCTGCTGTATAGTATGATCTTACATAAGCAAAAGAAAAATCAAAATCTACTGTTGGTGAGACTGTTAACTGAGCATAAGCGCTATTTGTACCGTTAAAAATTCCCCCACCTTCTCTGGGATCGTTGACTCTTCCTGTACCACCACCAGGACCACCTCCCAGATAAGCCACATCTAACCTAAAATTATCGTTAATTTGATAACTATAACCT
This sequence comes from Okeania sp. SIO2F5, assembly GCF_010692685.1. Taxonomy (NCBI): domain Bacteria; kingdom Bacillati; phylum Cyanobacteriota; class Cyanophyceae; order Oscillatoriales; family Microcoleaceae; genus Okeania; species Okeania sp. SIO2F5. Next base: position 21,749 of record NZ_JAAHGU010000005.1, read on the forward strand.
AAACCAGCACCGCCTACTTGAATATAAATGACGGGGTTGTAAAAAGCGAACAAGGCTATACTTCCTGTATTACCACTGAGTAGTTTGGGATTAAGAGCAGGAGCCATCAAATCGAAGTCAAGTCCAGCAGCTCCTATATAAAGACTCATTTTCGTGTTGAGGGGAAAAATATAGTATACTTCTGTTAATCGCGCTATGTCATTAGGTGGAGAACCTGCGCCTATGAAAGTATGAGCTGTACCTGTATTTACTCCAGGTAAGTCTCCAACTCTTAGCCTAGTTCTCAGGAAGTCTAGACCTGTAAAACTGGTATCAAAGTTCAATGTTACAGCATGACCAAACCCTGTTTGGCTATCATCGGCACTCACTGTAGCACCGTCTTCTCCATCATTACCGAAAGCATCATAAAGGGCCATGGTTACTTGCCCTTTTAGTAATGTTGTGGTAGAAAACTGATTAGCTTCCAGGATATCTGTTCGTGTTTCTAGAGCATTCAGGCGGGATTTAGTATCGGCTATTTCAACCGCAAAATTTGCTTGTAATCGTTGACTTTTAGCTAAGTCTTCTTGACTAATATAACCTTCACCGAATTCTTCAATTAGACTTTGAATAACTTCTAAACATTCGTTAAGATTAGCAGCAAACTCATAACGACTGATGGCTCTATTGCCACCAAATGTAGCATTTGGGGAGGCCAATAGACAACCATAACGTTCTGCTAATCCTTGTAAGGCACTATATGCCCAATCTGTGGGTAGAACATCACTCAGTTGATTGACAGAGTTAACTCGTTCTAGGGGGGGTGGTATTTCGGGAGGCTGATCGAGTCGATTGTATTGTTCTATTTGTCCTAAAGTATCATTATTTTTGTCTGTAACAATATTTGTTTTTTTTTGGTCTAACTCTTCAAGTGATTTCGATGTCTGTGGAGGTTGCTTGAGTGGATTGTATTCCTCTATTGTTTCTAAAATCTGAGCAGTTTGGTCAAGACTTTCACTTGATTGTTGTTTCTTGGCTTCACTACTTGGAGTAATAGACAAGACAAATCCTATGCCTAAAATGAATGGGAATACTGCACCATAAAACTTACGTCCCATATTTTTAGTTTAATAATTTTACTGGAAGTACAAAAAACATTATTATGTTAATATGGTTTGTAACTTTGTTAAGTAAATATTTATATTAATTAGGCTGTAGGTGTTAGGTGGTACATCGTAGGTGTAAATTCAAGAGCTAATACAGGAAACAGATCATGAATTTGGGATATTTCTTCAATAACCCTTAAATATAAAATTTTGATTATGCTTAATTATCTTGACATGATATAAGTACTTTTTGGGCATTGCTGAGGGGGGGATGAATATAAGTGGTAAGTGGGGGCAGGCATCCTGCCTATCCCGAAAATATCAGGAACGGGAACGGGCAAGATGCCCATTCCACAAAACTATTAAAATCATCCCGTATTTATGCAAGGCCACTTTTTGAGTTATTACCAACTGTCTTCTGCCTTTTTCCTTCTTCCCTCTTCTTTTTTTAATATGAATGACTCATCACAAAAATACTATATTATCAAGAAACTAGAGAAAACCTGTGAAATTTTGCCTAGTACACAAGTCGAACAAAAAAAAGGCCCCGACGTTATAGAAACATGGGGTCCATTTGATACTGTTGAAGAAGCGATCGCCCGTCGTGTAGGATTGATTCGAGCAGGAAAATGTCAGCCAAAATAATTAATATAATTAATTTATCAATCTACTTTGTTGTTGACTGAGCTTTATTATTTTGGAGTTTTGCAATCTCTTGATTCAAAATTTCCAATGCTTTTGCATATTGAGGATCGTCAAGAGTACCTATTTTGTCGCGACTTTTCCGCAAAGCTTCTTTTTGTTCATCTGTCAGAGAGATTTCTACATCTGGTTTAATTCCCTCATGGTTAATATCGCGACCGCTCGGGGTGAAATATTTAGCGATCGTCACTGCTAACCCTGCACCTTTACCCACACCACGCACTGACTGCACCAACCCTTTACCAAAAGTTTTAGTACCTACTAATGTCGCTCGCTCATTATCTTGTAGAGCACCAGAAAGAATCTCACTTGCACTTGCCGAACCCCCATCTACCATAATCACCAATGGCTTATCTGTCAAAGACCTATTAGTAGCCTTCTGGCGATCAGTAATACCACTACGGTTTACAGTAGAAACAATATCTCCACGTTCGAGCCACATCCGAGCAATTTCTACGCTAGCATAAAGTAAGCCACCAGGATTAGAACGTAAATCTAAAATATAACCCGATACATTCTGAGTCTCTAACTCATCTATGGCCTCTCGCATTTCACCAGCAGCATTAGCACTAAACTGATTTAAGCGGATATAACCAACTTTACCCAGAGAACTGTCTTTCTGAGAATACTTTACAGGATGAATTTCAATTTTGGCTCTGGTAATAGGAAACTCTATTTCCCTACCTTCTCGTTTAATGGTTAGAGTTACTTGAGAACCTATGGGACCGCGGATCAGACTTACTGCCTGATTTATATCCATCCCCTCAGTGCTTTGGCCGTCAATTTTGCTAATAATATCTTTAGCTAGAATACCTGCTTCAAAAGCCGGGGTATCTTCTATTGGTGAAATTACTACTAATTTTTTTGTATCCTGGTCTTGGGTTAGTTGAATACCTACACCTGTGAGTTCTCCAGAAGTGTCAATTTGCATATTTTTAAACTCTTCCGGGTCCATGAAGCGGGTATAAGGGTCTCCTAGCTTTTCTAGCATTTCCCTAATTGCATCATAAGCTTCTTCATCAGTTGTATAAGTTTGATCGAGATATTCAGTGCGAGTAGCTTTCCAGTCTACTTGATTGAAAGTACCATCAACATAAGTTTTATCAATAATTTGCCAAACTTGGTCGATTAATTCTTTAGGGTCGTTATTATTTAATGATGCTTGAGAGGAAAGATGAATACCAGCGCCTATGACAGTAACGCCTGTTAACATCAATGCTGTTGCACCAAGAATTAGCCCACGTTTTGCTATAACCATTTGTTTGTTGAATTAATTTAAACAATAATTACCATCACTACTATTATGCCTAATTTAGCATAAGTAATATAATGCTTGTAGCTAGGTTTTTGATATCTAAAAATCAAGCATGGAGAAGGGAATCAGGTAAATCTTCATCAATAAATTTAGGATATTTAAAGGGAATACTTTATTTTTTTCTTATGGTGTATGTCTAGAAAAAAATATTCTTATCTAACTTTAGGAGCTTGGTCAAACTTCAGCACTAATACCTGATTAACAGATATAAAATTATGAATATTCATAGCAGTCGAAGCAAAGGTTAAGATATATCAAAAGCTTAAAATTCAGACAACACCAGATTTTTCCTTCTTCCTTATTGCTTCTGCTATAACTGTTTATTTCCCTAGTATTAGTAGAGGTGTGCATCGATAATTCTTTTTTTTACTCTCCTTAATATAAATTTAGTGTTAACAATTTTTTGGGGGTATATAAAATTATGATTTATTTATACAGTTCTTGAATGTTATTTTTAACTATCTCTGCTAAAAATAATATTAGGCTCACTCTCATCTATTAATTACAGCAGTTTTCGAGTTGATCAGGTACAAAGTTTTATCCTTTTAGGGAACAGCGGTGCGACCCCACGTCGGCGACAGACGTATTTGGTAGCGCACTCGGTATGAGGGAACATAGGAATGAATAAAAATTATAGATTAGTCTTAAACTTTACCTCACGCTTCCTAAAATTTTCTGTACAAGCTTTTCTAGTTAAGAAAAATAGTAGATTTATTTCCAATATTCCAACTAAAACATTGATATTTTATCTGTATCCAAATTAACTAATTTAGATTCTTATTAGATTCTTCATACCCTACAAAATGTAAAGCCCCATCTATCAATTGTTAATTTAAAAAGCATTTCAGTCCGGAATGCTCCGCTTTTTCCTACGGAAATGCTGAAATGCTGAAATGCTGATCGCTAGTTAACCAAGGAGTGTAATTAAGAATAGAGTTGTCGCTAAATAAAGGGAAAGAATCACTCTAACCTAGACAGAGCAATAATTCCCAGCATTTTTGCCATCCAATAGCTACAATCCTGACATAACAAGGTTTTTGGGGGATTTTTAAGTTATAAAGCGACAAGTCTAATACACTCCCACTCCCAATTAAATGTTAATTATAGACTAGGGTTCAACCCAACGCCCATCAGCTTTAATTAAATTAATTAATTCTTCAACACCTTGAGACTCAGGGACTTTTTTAATTTCTTCCCGTCCACGGTATAAAGAAATATACCCTGGTTGCTTACCTACATAACCATAATCTGCATCTGCCATTTCTCCAGGGCCATTAACAATACAACCCATAACAGCAATGTCCAATCCTGTTAAGTGTTTTGTTGCCTCTCGCACTTGATGCAGAACATTTTCCAGATTAAATAGAGTTCGGCCACAGGAGGGACAGGCAACATACTCTACCATTGTTTTCCGCAGACCCAAGGCTTGAAGAATACTGTAGCAAACTGGAATTTCTTTTTCGGGTGCTTCAGTTAAAGATACGCGAATTGTATCCCCTATTCCGTCTGCTAAAAGTGTACCGATACCAGCAGTAGACTTAATCCGACCATATTCTCCATCACCTGCTTCAGTTACACCCAAATGAAGAGGATAGGCCATACCTAGTTCGTCCATCCGCTTTACCATTAATCGGTAAGCAGCAAGCATGACTGGCACCCGCGATGCCTTCAGAGAAATTACCAAATTGTAGTAGTCTAAGGATTCACAAATTTTAATAAATTCCAGAGCGGACTCTACCATGCCTTCTGGAGTATCCCCATAAGTAAATAGCATTCTTTCTGCTAAGGAGCCATGGTTAACTCCAATTCGCATGGCTTTATTTTGGTCTCGCAAAGAAATTACTAAAGGTTCGAGGGTTTGGCGGATTTTTTCACCTATTTCCTTAAATTCTACTTCGGTATATTCGCTTCTGCCAGATTGAGGTTTCTCAAACACATATAAGCCAGGATTAATCCTGACTTTATCAACGTGCTTGGCAACTTCTAGAGCAATTTTCATACCATTATGGTGAACGTCAGCTACCAGTGGTACTGGTTTATAGGTCTCTGTTAATTTCTGTCTAATCTTTGCCAAGGATTTTGCATGGGCCATACTGGGAACGGTAACGCGGACTATTTCGCACCCAATTTCGTGTAAACGACGAATAGCAGCTACGGAACCGTCAATGTCAAGGGTGTCTTCATTGATCATTGACTGGACTACGACTGGATTGCCACCACCGATGGTTACATTACCTACTTTGACGGGGCGAGTTTTTCGCCTATGGATAGTTGTGTCAAAGGCGGGTTGATTTGCAGAAGTTTTGGTTGGGTTGGGTAGAGTTTGCATAATATATCGTGATATTTCTGTAGCGAAAGGCTGAGTAATAGGTTTTGTCCTATATTCAGATTGCCATATAATTTGTCAATCTTATTAGTCAAGAGTCTAAAATTAAAAGTCATATGGATGCTTGAAAAAAGCAAGTGGCAAAAAGCAAATTGCAAATATGAAAAATGCTAGTTTGGATATTTTATTTGAAGCCCTATTTATTCCTTTAGTAATTATATTTATAGGTTCTATTGCTAAGAAATTAGCAAGAGGGAAAGGTTGGGAAAGACAAGATTTATTTTGGGGAATAGAACTTACGTTATCTTTTATTTCTGGAGGTTTAACACTATTATTTGACTCTAATATTAATGCTGATGAGGCTCAAAAAGCTGGACTATTTATTACCGAAAATTTAAGGTATAAAGCCTCTCCATTCATGGATAAAAAAGAAAAAAATCCTTTTAGCAAATCTTCTTGTAAATAAGAAGATGTAATAATTAATAATTAATTATTAATTGTTGAAGATATCTTTTGGTCTTTTTATCTACGTTTTAAGTCGGCATCAAGAATGGCAAAACACAACACCCAGAGAAGAATCTTTTTGGTTGATTTTCTTTTCTAATATAATAGGTATAGGATTAATGACTTTATTTGTGTTTGGGATTAAGAGATAACAATTTTAGTTATGAAAGAAGAAGCTAACGACAGTTATCAAAAAAATCAAGTAGTATTTAGTAAAGAAAATGAAAATACTTCTACAACAATAGCTAGTACAGCAATGGTTACAGCATCTCTAATTGGAGCGGGGATAGGAGTAATAGCTGCATCAAGTTCAATATTAGGAGCCGCTGCAATAAGTGCTGGAGCAGCTTCCGCACTGAAAATTATTCAAAGAAGGAGAAAAGAAAGAAAAGCAACCCAGGAATTAGAGGAATAATGATTAGTGATATTAAGTCTTGTATTTATAAGCAAAATATTAAGAGTCAAATATCGTAATGAATTTACATTCATGGCTAATATTCAATAATTAATACAGGACTTACGGACGAGGTACGAAAAATTAGGATTTGAGTGTGAGATTGTTTCCCTGTGGGTGGCAATGACAAAAATATGTGTAATTCGTAAGTCCTATAATAATTACTTCTCTTTAAAAGAAGAGAGTCAATTAAAGTGATTTTTTTCTCTTTTTTATTCTGAAAATGAGAGGCTTTAAAATTTAATTATTTGGTAACATTCCTCACTTTTTGAGAGCTATAGTGTTTTTATTTAAAATCTAAATCTAGATTGAGTTTTTTTCTTATAAAAAAAATGCGCCGTTCGAGTAACTTATATTCTTATCTTTGCTACTATTTAATGCTGTTTTCCCTCCTTTAATATTTTCTATTCCCTATTTCGTAGCACTTGGTCTCCACATCCCAGAGCAAAACACTATATCGGGACTTTAGTCAAAAACATTTAGAAAATAAACTCAAAAATTTATACCAATTCCCATGCATTAATGCTTAATATCAAATCCGCCTAATTGCACATAGATCCAATAACGTCATAATTAGGATTTTAAGCTATTAGACATCTCCAATAATAAAAAATAAAATCAATTATCCTACATAAATCATCAATTATTTCCCCCTACTCCCTACTCCCTACTCCCTACTGGAGATATCTATTGATTGTGAGGTTATTTAACCGGATTTGATATAATTTAGGTAAGACTTCAGTTATTAAGTAATTAAAAATAGCAGAATAACTTTTTTGCTAATTAGCAGCTCAGTTAATGTTAATTATTCATATCTTTAACTTCCCCTCCTGGGAGGGGTGAGGGGTGGGTTTCCTACTCCCCTACTCCCCTACTCCCCTACTCCCTATTCCTTTTATTCTCTATTTATTCAATTACAAAATTATCATAATCAGCTTCAACTTGTTCTGCATATTTAAAGGCTATTTCACGCACTAATTTTCTAAATTCTTGATGTTTACCATCAGTAATTTTTTTTACTTGTTTTTCAAAGGAAGTAGAAACTAATTTTTTATCAAAATCTTTATCTGCTCTAGCATGGTCGGTAGCCAAAATTTTTCCCCATTGTTGAGCAACTTCTATAAAACTATTTTTATCTGTTAAATTTTTAATTTTGAGAGATTTTTTATGAGGAGATATTTCTCTAACAGAATAATCACCAGAAAAATCTCCATCAATAGGATTATTATCCACAAGTTTTATCCATCCTAAAAAATCATCAGCGTGTTTAATTAGTGCTTTATAAGCTAGAGCATGGCGTTGAGCACTATTATTAAATATTTTCCAATAATTAATTCGGTCATATAAGCTGAACAATTCATAAGTAGGTGTCGGTTGAAACTGATATTTAATATCTAGGATATGGTCATCATCTAAAGCATCAGTTTTTCCTTCTATTAAGACATAATAACGTGGTGTTCCTAAGGAACCTAATCCGGCATTTAATCTTTGGGCAACATCTTTAACTTTAAAATATTCTGGGTCATAATTTAGGTTGCTGGAAAGGGTTTTACTATAATCTAGCATTCCTGATTTAATAGCATTTTTAACATCAGTAGCAAGACCTAATTTTTCACTGGAAAAATCAAACATTATTTGATTATCTATGACTTTAGTCCACTTATATAGCATTCCTTGTCGTGTTTTTTGAGCGGCTTTTTCTATGGTTCTTTTTATCTCTCCTTTAGTATTAGCTTCTGTAAAATATATTTTAGTTTCTTCGTCATTTCCTACATAAGAAGCTAAGGTATCTAGATAAGTTTCACTAAAACTATCAACAACTTCTTCTTGTTCGGATTTAGATAGGGTAGAATCATTTGCCACTAAAATAATACTGGTTGCTAAACGCCACAAATCATATTGATAATCAGCAATAATTGATTCGTCAAAATCATTCATATCAAAGATAATTTCTCCTTGATCGTTATTATAAGCACCAAAATTATCAACATGACAATCTCCTAAAATCCAAGTTTTTGTATTAGGATTACCAAATTTACTGAGTCTACTATCATTAGCAAAATCTTGCCAAAACAAATGATTTGTTGCTCTGTAGAATGCAAATTCTGACTCTTGCATCTGAGCATATTTTTTGTCTTTTAACTGTTGTTTTTCCACTGGATTTGCATTTTCTAAAATTAAATTCGTATTTAATTCAATGGATTGGAATACTTGTTGTTCGCGCCGACTATTATCAATGGGTTGAGCGGAAATATTAGAAGATAGCAAGAACCAATTTATGATAATTAGGATAGTTATTACTATTAGGCTATTTCCGGTCGTATTACTTAATTGATTAATCATTATTAGAGTAATTTGAGTGGCATTGATTATATAAGCGGGTTGGCGTTAAAAATTATTGTTATGCCAAGGCAGATAGGGTGGTCGTTGGATTGGTAAAATTAGAAAGGGCACAAGGAAATAAATTTTTGAAAAAATTTTTTTTCGTCAAATACTTAAGTTTTTTTGTGGCTTATTCTTCTTATTTAGTAATATTCGACGCAGTTATAAGTAAGCATTCAGCCGTCAGCCATCAGCTATCAGCTATTGCTTTTAGTTTACGATCAAAGCTTTATTAATTGTCTTACTACAAAAGTTGGTTCCCTTGACCTTAAAGTCAATATTAATTTAAACACTGTTCTTAAAGAGAAAGTCTTGTTGCGGAAAGCTAATAGCTGTTTGCGCAGCATTCCACAGGAAATGCTTACAGTTATAAAGAAAATATCTTAAGAATCAGGAAAGAGGAAATAGTGGTAAAGATTTCAGACTTTATTCTGTTTATTTTTGAGGGTTTTACAACTCTGACAATAATTACTACTTCCCAAGTATATTGGAAAACTAAATCGTCATTTTTGCTTCTCCCCAAAACTAGCTAATTACCTGAAACTGCTTCCTATTTCCTCAAAAATTTTAATGTTCTATTCACATCATTTAAGGCGAACTATAAATTAGTAATAATACTAATTTTTTTTTCTTCCTTCTTCCTTCTTCCTTCTTCCTTCTTCCTTCTTCCTTCTTCCTTCTTCCTTCTTCCTTCTTCCTTCTTCCTTCTTCCTTCTTCCTTCTTCCTTCTTCCTTCTTCCTTCTTCAATGGCATAAAATCAATATTCTCTCTGCACTTATTTCAATTTAAATCATTATCATTACTCAAAAATTCTCGCATATATTGATTAACCAATTGAGGCTGTTCCTGTTGTACCGAGTGACCACAATTAGGAATATAGCGAATCTGAAAATTTTCCACATATTCTTCTGTGCCATAAGTTAATTCTTTTCCTAAAGCCGTATCCTCTTCACCCCAAAGCATTAAAGTAGGAATTCGCAATATTCCCCACTCTTGTTGATTGAAAAATCCAGAAAATATATTACGATAATAATTAATCATTGAAGTTAAAGCGCCTCGTTTAGCCACAGCATCCTTGTAAGCTTCTATATCAGCATCAGTAACAGCAGATTTATTTACCATACTTTTAAAAATAGAACCAATACCTTGATAATCATCAAATTCAAGCATTAATTCTGGCAAAAAAGGTAACTGGAAGAAAAACATATACCAACTTCTCAAAAGTTGCTCTGGAGTACCTAAACCCTCCTTAAATTTTGCTGGATGAGGAATATTCATTACGATTAATTTTTCTACCATTTCAGGATGTGCATAAGCAAAAGACCAAGCTATTACCCCTCCCCAATCATGTCCTACTAAAACACATTTTTCATAACCTAATTCTTTGATTACTCCTTCTATATCTTTAATAAATTCTGACATTACATAAGCAGATTTATCTTCTGGTTTATCACTTTCATTGTAGCCTCTTAAATCTAAGGCAACTGCTTTATAATCTTGAGCAAATTCAGGAATTTGATGTCGCCAAGAATACCAAAATTCAGGAAATCCATGTAACATTAACATCAAAGGGCCTGAACCTTGAGTCACATAATGGATTTTAATACTATTTGCTGTGATAAAATTGCTAGACCAAGGATTTTCTTTGGTTAACATTGATACCTCCTGAATAATTACAGTAAGTTTAAATAGTTGAACTTTACACTTCATTCTATCATTTTCTGATGATGCGATAAATTATATATCGATATAAATTCAACTATTTTACTACTAGAATATGTAGTAAAATCTTCCACATAATCATTGTTATTACTGTGGCGATCGCTGCTCAGACGATACTAAAATTTGCTATTAAGATTATTATTTAAAATATATTTATCACTACACTAAATCAAAACATCAAAATCAATGTACTTTGATATCCAGTCATAATCATTAACCAACCTACAGAACTAATTCCTGCATTTACTAACTACTCTAAAATCAGAACAATCATTTCCTCTTTTGCTTCTACAAACCCTGTACCAAAAATTTTAAAATTGGAGAAGCAAATACAACTATCAGAATAGTAAAAGTGAATGAAGGTCAGAATATCCAATGATCAACTGTAGCAATTAATTTTTTTTGTAGTGTTAACTAGCTCTGGGTTAAAAGCTTTTAGCTTTAGTTTAAATCTCCGGCCTATAAATGCCAAATAGTTTAAGAGTGGTTTAAATACTCTTTTAAATTGTATTTTTATCGGTTTCAGCTATTTATCACTCGCTGTTTACGGAGAATGACCTCAGGAAATGCTGACTGCTAAATTGCTGTTTGCAGAGCATGACCTCAGGAAATGCTTTTTCATAATAGGTACATCAATAATCAAGGATATTTAATCACGAAAATAATCATTTTTTCTGACCCTTAAATCCATTAAATAATAATAGTAGCATCTACCTATAGTAAAGCAATAAACTTATCCATAAAATTAACTACCAACTAACACGAAGTAACAATTATAAATAACTCCATTCTTCTCTAGTTTGATATTTCAGATATCAAGGGTATAGCAGTGGGAGGAAAGGGCACGGACATATCAAAAACTTAAAACTCAGACAACACCAGATTTTTCCTTCTCTGGTAGATAACTAAACGCTTTCTTCCTTCTTCCTTCTTCCTTCTCCTATAAATTAGCTGCTGGTAATCCTAGCTGGGCAAAAATTCTTAATACTAAAATCTATTAAATAACATATTCATATAGAAAATAAAGAGTTGCTTATACCAATGTTATGTAAGGCTGAAAATAATTATGAAATTGATTAACTTGTCTGTCTTGATCTACAGTCAACTCTGATTAAAATTTTATTCTATATAACTTTATCTTAATTTCGTATTAGAACATAGACTAATAATCAACCTTAGACAGGAAAGTATTTTTCCCGCTTTTGTCTTCTGAAATTGCTATAAATAGATGCCAAATGAAGTAATATCCATCTAGAGAGCTAGAGAAATTTATAAAAAATGCTAGATTAGCACACTAAATGCTCTGACAGTGAAAGAAATATTTGCTCCTTTAGCTAAAAAAGTTAAAATTTTCTTGCTCTATTTATAGCAATTACCAAAAATAATACTACAAAAAAGAAATTGGAAATTTATGCCTCAAAGGACAATACTCAATTCTATTACTCACCTATTTCTATCATTGTTTACCTTTTTATTTTTTCTGATTTATTGAAATTTATTTTATTATTTTTGCTTTCTTTTCCTGTCAATATAAGGAGGTAAAAATTTAGTTTCCTCCTCCTCATAAATAGTATATTGCCAAGGAACATTAATATCGTGAGCTGTACTCTTCCCATTGTAAGAAGATCGACGTTGGGGTTGAGCTAATAAAATAATCATTCCGACTAAAATAATACCACCGCCAAGAAGTAAAATAGCTAAGACTATTCCTCCAATAAACCACAGTATACCTTTTTCTAAATAATTCGCAGAACTACCTGAAGCTCTTCTGCTATAATTATCTATCCCCTGTTGTAGACTCAAGCCAGAAATCAAACGTTCTTGCTCCTGGACTTGAATCAACAATCGGTCATTTTGTAGCCTCAGTTGATCTTGTTGCAGTCTCAGTTGTTGTGTCTCTGCCCATTGTTGCTCTAACTGAGTTTTCAACTGTCGCATATCAAGTAATTGCTGCTGTAGTTGAGTTTTCAGTTGCTCATAAGCTGAACGTTGTTGCTCTGATTGATTTTTAATTTGTTGTTCCAACTGATAGTCCTTAAAGTCAGGAACTGAAGGGACTGAAATTGGTGGGGGTGGTAATGGCTGGGGTGAGACAGCTACTAAAGGAGAAGGAGAAGGATATACTTTTGGAGAAGGAGAAAATGTGATTGAGGGAGAAGGGGATGCTTTTGGCGCTTCCGTCCGATAATCAGGAGACGACTTGCCAAATACAATCCAACCCATGAGCAAGAGGACAATTAATATCCCCGTCAGAATACATCCTCCTATAAACGCTGCAGTCTGATTCATTATTTAATTTTACTTGATGGTTAAACCAGGACTATTTGACAAATCATATAGAGTATCTATTCTCTAATGCCGATTAATATCATAACCAAGCTTATGCAACAAAAATCAAAAACATCACTACTGTATTTACGTCAAGTCAAAATTATCTCAGTTCTTCTGAGTTTCAAATGTTTAACCTTCTGTTAATAGTAGGATCTGTTGGGCATACTGCACTGGTTTCTAGAAAAAATTAATATAGAAATATACGGACTTTGAAATAAGATCCTACGACAATTAGTATTTTGATGCTACCTCCATCTAAAAACATTTGTCTTGGACTTCCAAGTTTTCTTCTAGGAAATAATCTGAAAAATATTTTTACCACAGAAAAGCAAATAGCAGCGTGGCAGGAGGTTAGGAGAAAAAATCTTGGTAGAAAATCACCCCCCTTTTTTTTAGCAAAGCTGCCTTTCTTTTCTTGTCCTTTCCTTTCTTATTTCTGTATAGCACTACGTTTTTTGGCGTTTGACAATAAATGTAGGTTGTAAGGGAACACCGGATATGGGAATAGGGGTGGGACCCAGCGGGGTTCAACAGAGGCAACCACTCGGAACCCGGCGAGCAAACCTCGCCATGGGAATGCCTACTAACAGAGGTAATGGGCACTCCTGTGAGGGAACAAAGGAATGTCAAGAGCGTATTTGCGTAGCGCTTACTACTTCACGGAAGTAAGAAATCAAAAATCAAAATTAAGGGTTATAAGGTAAGAAAAATCTATCAAAAACTCAAGGGGTGATAGAAATCATATCTGATTTCTACCACAAGATATGTTAAGCTTAAGAATTTTGTTATTCTTACTTATATATTTTTAAGATACAGGGATTTAGTACCTTATATATTTTTGGTAACATATTGACTCTTAATATATTAATTAAGCGAATTAATTAACAATTTTATTTTAATAATGGCCTCTGTTTTTCCTATTTATAAAGAACAAGTAAGTTAGAAGAAAAAATGAAAAGATGCTAGGAAATCTCAGGGTTATAGTAATCTTCAGATTTGACCTTTCCAACTTCATCTAGATCTTGATTTATACAACCTTGTCTTTGAGCATATTGACAAACACGAGCCCATAACTTTGCTTTAATACCAGGTGGTCCAGAAGAAAATAACACCCGATCTCCATCTACTATTTTAACTAGACAGACTGGGCAAGTTTCTTGTTGATTTTCTGACATTGTTAATTATTTATTGTTTAATCATAAATTGACTTATAAGTATATAACGCTTTTTATTAATTTTGGCAAATCTCATATCTAGCAGATGTAATATTTTAGGAGGAAGGCAGATTAAGATTTTATAGAAAAATCTCCAATTTCAAGTTATTTATTATTGGTATATAGCATTTACATTTGAAATATGAATATAGAATTAAATCTTTGAGAGGATATGTTAATTGAAAATAGTATCAGGAAAAAATAGCATTTTTTTATTAATAAAACAACAATTTATTATCATAAATCACCTGATAAATTATAGTTAAATCAATAATTATTTAAGCGTAAAAATTGCTATTTATAAACAATTAATGACTTTTTTATTGGGATATTAACTGCTAACAATTAAAGGGAAAACTAAGTAATAAATATATTTAAATATATTTATTAAAAATTCCAAAAAATCAAAAATAAACTAATATAAATTATGTTGATATCGGAGCTTTATTGCAATGATAAAGTAGGATGTGATAGACTTATAGAGAGTTAATTAGTACCTTTTTATCAGCATATTTAGTATGAAAATCATAAAAATCAACCCTTTTTTCTTAATTAATTTTACCTATGTATTCTACACAAGCATTCTAATAATTTGCATAAGATTTATGAATTACATAGAAAAAATCAATCATTTACTTAAACCATCTGTTAATCTAACTAATTTAGCTATAGATTTATTTGCTGGATGTGGTGGTTTATCTCTCGGTTTTGAAGCCCAGGGATTTCAAACTTATGGTTTTGAAATGGATGCCGATTGTTGTGCAACTTATAATAAAAATCTCAAAGGTAATTGCACTAAAATTACTCTTTCTTCTGAAACAGAATTACCTCCGGCAAATGTAATAATTGGCGGTCCTCCCTGTCAACCTTTTAGTGTTGGGGGAAAGCAAAAGGGTTTGAAAGATTCGCGAGATGGTTTTCCTATTTTTATTAATGCAGTGGCAAGATTAAAGCCGAAAATTTGGTTATTTGAAAATGTACGAGGTTTGCTTTATCGAAATAAATGGTATTTGGATGAAATTACTCAAGCACTTCAATCTTTGGGTTATATTATTGAAGTTAAATTGTTAAATGCTGTTGATTTTGGCGTGCCTCAAAATCGTCAACGAGTAATAGTTGTTGGACATAAAGGTGAGTTTAAATTTCCTCAAGTTTTAGACAGAAAAGTTACTGTTGGAGAAGCTTTGGAAAAAATGGCATTGCACGCGTCTCCAGAGTCAAAATTTCTCACTCCAAATATGGATAAATATGTGGCAAAGTATGAAAAAGCTTCTAGTTGTAAACAACCTCGCGACTTATATTTAGATAAACCTGCGAGAACTTTAACTTGTCGAAATATTTCGGCTCCTACTGGCGATATGCACCGGATAAAATTGCCGGATGGGAGAAGCTGATGCACCAGACCATATAATTCATTTTGATGGTGAAAAATTTTTAGGTCCTTATTCTCAAATAACTGATACTTGAAAAAAATTATGACTGAAATTAACTGGCAATTATTCTGGATATTAATGATTTTGCATTGTGTTATTGGTACTGCTGCTGCTTTTGTGGCAAAAAGTAGAGGTAGGAATTTTAATATTTGGCTAGGTTGGGGGTTATTGGGGGGTACTATTGCTTTGGTAACTGCATTTTTGATGCCAGATAAAAATTTAGATTGAAAAGGAAATTAATCACTGGATATTTAAAGTAAATTTATCTAGGATGAGTTTGAGATGAAAGTTGATAGATATTGCTCTTGGCTTACAGATAAAAATTTGTCTGCTTCTGAATAATTTTAATTTTTTTGGAGATGTAATGAGTGGGAGAAGTTAGAAAGCAATTTGCTGAAGTGATTATGATATTTAGCCAAGAAATTTAGTTGAATAAAAAATCATGTACAGGGGCAAACAAGTCCTTATAGTTTTTAGCATATCACAATTTTTGTGGAGATGCAACCGAAAATCCTTTGAGGCGCGATTTTTTAGAGCTTAAGAGAATGAAAATATTTGTGGTTTTCCACTGAGGAGGGAGGGATGAAAAGATTTGATGAGGGAAAAACAAGCATATATCTTTACTAGAGCTTCACAGAATAACAATTTCAAAAAATATCTACTTCCCTGTAGAAAAAGCAGATATTCTGGAAAAGTATCTGACAAATTTTTAAGTATCTATATATAGGAATGAAAATCTATATATAAAAATGAAATTTTAACCTGTTCCGAAAACTGGCAAAAAGTCGAGAGGGAGGTAAGAGGCGATCGCTCCACTTCAGAAAATATCTAGTTCTCTCTAGGTAGACCAGATATTCTGGAAAAATTTCTGAAAAATTTGCGACTACCTATATATGAAAGTGAAATTTTCATCTGTTCCGAAAACTGGTAAAAAGTTGAGGGGAGGCAAGAGGCAATCGCTCCACTTCAAAAAATATCTAGTTCTCTCTAGGTAGACCAGATATTCTGGAAAAATTTCTGAAAAATTTGCGACTACCTATATATGAAAGTGAAATTTTCATCTGTTCCGAAAACTGGTAAAAAGTTGAGGGGAGGCAAGAGGCAATCGCTCCACTTCAAAAAATATCTACTTCCCTGTAGCTAAAGCAGATATTCTGGAAAAGTATCTGACAAATTTTCAAGTATCTATATATAGGAATGAAATTTTTATATGTTCCGAAAACTGGCAAAAAGTCGAGAGGGAGGTAAGAGGTGATCGCTCCACTTCAAAAAATATCTACTTCCCTGTAGCTAAAGCAGATATTCTGGAAAAGTATCTGACAAATTTTCAAGTATCTATATATAGGAATATAGGAATGAAATTTTAACCTGTTCCGAAAACTGGCAAAAAGCCGAGAGGGAGGTAAGAGGCGATCGCTCCACTTCAGAAAATATCTAGTTCTCTCTAGGTAGACCAGATAGTCTAGAAAAGTCTCTAAAAAATTTGCGACTATCTATAATATTAGGAGAGAAAATTCCATCTCTGAGGAAAAATAGTAAAAAGTTTAGGGGAGACAAGAGGCGATCGCTCTACTTCATAAAATATCTACTTTCCTCTATAGATATCTTGGAAAACTATCTGATAAATTTTCGGCTATCTATATCTGAAAGTAAAATTTTCATTTCCTCAGAGAACTGGCAAAAAGTTGGGGAAGGCAAGAGACGATCGCTCCACTTCCGAAAATCTCTACTTACTTCTAGAAAGAACAAATTTTCTGGAAAAGTCTCTGAAAAATTTTCGACTATCTATATAGAAGTGAAATTTTTATCTGCTCAGAAAACTGGCAAACAGTCAGGGGGAGATAAGAGGCGCTCGCTCCACTTCCAAAAATCTCTACTTTTCCCTACAAAAAGCAGATATTCGAGAAAATTTTCTGGCAAGTTTTTGACTATCTGTTTAATTTTATTTGCTATTTTCCCTTCTTGAACTATTGCCTATTCCCTATTCCTTTTTTAACGGATACTTTTGCAATACTTCCCGCAAATATTTCCCAGTATAAGACTCAAAATTTTCTGCCACTTTTTCGGGGGTTCCACACACAATTATTTCTCCTCCTTTATCTCCTCCTTCGGGACCTAAATCTATTACCCAGTCGGCACAACGAATCACATCTAAATTATGCTCAATTACTACAATGGAATTTCCTTTATCTACTAATCTTTGCAAAACATTCAATAACTGATGAACGTCATAAAATGATAAACCTGTTGTTGGTTCATCTATTAAATAAATAGTTTTTCCTGTTGCTCGCTTAGATAATTCGGAAGCTAATTTTACTCTTTGTGCTTCTCCACCGGAAAGTGTGGGTGCGGATTGACCTAATTTGATATAACCTAAGCCTACATCTACTAAAGTTTGTAATCTATTGGCTGCCCTAGGAATATTTTTAAATACTTCTAAACTTTCTTCTACAGTCATATTCAAAACATCAGCAATTGATCGATCTTTATATTTGACCTGCAAAGTTTCTCTACTATATCTTGCACCTTTACAAACTTCACATTGCACATAAACGTCTGGGAGAAAGTTCATTTCTATTACATTTACGCCTTGTCCGCTACAAGCTTCACATCTGCCGCCTTTGACATTAAAAGAAAATTGCCCTGGTTTATAACCTCTGGCTTTTGCTTCTATGGTTTCGGCAAATATTCCTCGAATTACATCAAATACTCCTGTATAAGTTGCTGGATTTGAACGGGGTGTTCTGCCAATAGGTGATTGGTCGATGACGATTACTTTATCTATTGCTTTTAATCCTTTAATTTTTTCTAAGTCTTTGGGAAAAGGAACATTACGACTGAGATGATTTTGCAAAGCTGGATAAAGTAGTTCGTTCATTAAGGTAGATTTTCCTGAACCGGAAACGCCAGTAATACAGACAAGTTTTCCTAAAGGAATTTCTATATCTATATTTTTGAGGTTGTTTCGATGACAATTTTTCAAAAGTAGAGATTTGCCATTTCCTGTTCTTCTTTCGGATGGGGTGGCAATAATTTTTTTGCCAGATAAATAAGCACCTGTTAGTGATTCTTCTGTTGCTAATAATGTCTGAAAATTTCCCTGAGAAATTATTCGCCCGCCATGCACTCCTGCACCCGAACCTATATCAATAATATGGTCGGCAGTTCTAATAGTTTCTTCGTCATGTTCTACAACTATTAATGTATTTCCTAAGTCGCGAAGTTTGGTTAAAGTTTGCAAGAGGCGATTGTTATCTCTCTGATGTAAACCAATACTTGGTTCGTCTAAAACGTAGAGAACTCCTGTTAGACCAGAACCAATTTGTGTTGCTAATCTAATTCTTTGCGCTTCTCCTCCAGAAAGTGTCATTGTTGCTCGATCTAATGTTAAATAATCTAAGCCAACGTCGAGGAGAAATTGTAATCTGGCTCGAATTTCTCTCAAGACTAATTCTGCTATTTTTGCCTGGCGATCGCTCAGTTTTAAGTTATTGATTTTTTCTAGACATTCTTGAATAGAAACTTCTGTAAAATCGGTAATTTTATATTGCCCTACTTCTACGGCAAGTGCTTCTGGTTTTAATCTTTTTCCTTGGCAAGTTTCACAGGTTTGATTGACTAAATATTGCTCTAATTTTTGTTTAATTAAATCTGAACCTGTTTCCTCATATTGCTTTTCCAAAATCGGGATAACTCCAGGATAATAACGATAATCTCCTTCTCCATTTTTCGCTTCTATCCAGATAGGTTCATCGCTACCTTCTAGCACTAACTTTTGTTCTTTCTTGCTCAATTTATTCCAGGGAGTTTCTATCTCAAAGTCATAAGCTTCAGCCAAACTATAAAGCAGAGAAAAATAGTAAGGATTTTCCTTATTTGACCAAGGAGCGATCGCTGAATATAAGGGTGCATTGGGGTCGGGTACTATTAATTCTGGGGAAAATTGTTTGAGACTACCCAAGCCGTGGCAGGTCGGACAGGCACCGTAGGGGGAGTTGAAAGAAAAGAGTCGGGGTGATAATTCTTCCATCACTGCTCCATGTTCCGGACAGGCAAAATTTTCCGAAAATACTATTTGAGTCTGAGAATTTTCTAGTTCTTCTTCTAGTTCCTGACTGGAATTAGCTGAATTATTGTCAGATTTAGAATTAGCTGAAGTTGCTATTTTTGCCGGAGTTAGGTTATACTTATTTTTTGTAGGCACTGCCCCTATCTTTGCCGATGTGTCATTTAATACGTTTATTAAAGCAATTCCAGTAGATTGACGTAGACAAGTATTTAGAGAATCTGCTAAACGTTCTTGTATACCTGGCTTTTTTATAAGTCTGTCAATAACAATTTCTATAGTATGTGTACGATTTTTATCTAATTTGATGTTTTCAGCAATTTCTACGACCTCTCCATCAACCCTCAAACGAACAAATCCTTGAGCAGCTAAACTAGATAAAAGTTTCTGATGAGTCCCTTTTTTGCCTCGAACCACGGGAGCTAGGATATGAAATTTGCTCCGGTCTGGGAGAGCCATAATTCTGTCGCACATTTCATCAATGGTCTGTGGGGCAATATTATGGTGGCAGATGGGACAATGAGGTTCTCCTGCTCGGCCAAATAGTAATCTGAGATAGTCGTAAATTTCCGTGACGGTGCCGACGGTGGAGCGGGGATTATGGGATGTGGATTTTTGGTCGATGGATATGGCGGGGCTTAATCCTTCAATAGCATCAACATCTGGTTTGTCGAGTTGTCCGAGAAATTGTCGGGCATAGGCACTGAGGGATTCGACGTAGCGACGTTGCCCTTCGGCGAAAATTGTGTCGAAGGCAAGGGAGGATTTGCCAGAGCCAGAAACTCCCGTGAAGATAATTAGGCGATCGCGTGGTAATTCGAGGTCGATATTTTTGAGGTTATGTTGTCTAGCACCTCGGATGCGGATGGTCATTTCAGTTATCAGTTATCAGTTATCAGTTATCAATTATCGGTGAACTGCTAAATTTTTTCCCACGATCAAATCTTTCCATCAATCTCTCCCCAGTGGAAAATCACCAACATTTTCATCTTGTGAAGCTCCGGAAAAATTAGCCCTGTCAAAGGATTTTCAAGAATCTTCCCCATGAGCAATGCCAGAATATTTTCATTCTGCGAAGCATCCATAAATATATGCTTGTTGTTCTCGAAATTTTCCCATCCATCTCTCCCCAGTGAAAAATCACCAATATTTTCATCTTGTGAAGCTCCAGAAAAATTAGCCCTGTCAAAGGATTTTCAAGAATCTTCCCCAGAAGCAATGGCAGAATTTTTTTCATCCTGCGAAGCATCCATAAATATATGCTTGTTGTTCTCAAAATCTTTCCATCTATATCCTTCCCAGTGAAAAACCACCAACATTTTCATTCTCTAAAGCTCATGAGGAAAATTCGCGCGTCAAAGGATTTTTGGTTGCATCCTGGTAAAAATTTTGATATCATAATAATCATTGGGGGTTACTTGCCTATACGCATGACTTTTTCTTCAACTAAAAATATTATAGCTTCTCAGAGATAGAACTCCATTCCGCTTTCCTATGGAATGCTACTCTCAAAAACTTGTGTGCCATGTCAGTCCAACTGCTAAAACGACAATTTAACGTCAAAGAATATAACAAAATGCCTGAAGTAGGCATCCTGAAAGAAGATGAGCGAGTAGAACTAATCCGAGGAGAAATTCTCAAAATGTCCCCAGTAGGTCGTCACCATGCAGCTTGTGTAAATCGTTTAAATAGATTATTTTCTCAAAAGTTAGGCGATCGAGTTTTAGTTAGTGTTCAAAACCCAGTTGAATTAGATAATTATTCTGAACCAGAACCAGATATAGCTTTGTTGGAGATAAAAGCAGATTTTTATGAATCAGGGCATCCCCAGTCTCAGGATTTATTTTTGATAGTTGAAGTAGCAGATAGTACGATTAAATTCGACCGTGAAGTAAAAGTTCTTCTTGATGCAGAAAATAATGTAATTGAGGTTTGGTTGGTAGATATTAATGAGGAATGTTTGGAGGTGTATCGACAACCTATTGGTAGTAGTTATAAACAAGTACAAAAGTTAGAGCGTGGTGAAAATTTTTTTGTTCAAAGGTTTCCAGATATTAATATTCAAGTGGATGAAATATTAGGATGAGATATAGCGCTGCGTGCAAGTCAGAAGTTAGAAGTCAGAAGTAATCTATGAGTGAGTTTTAGTATTGAGAAATTCATAATCTGACATAACACTTACCCAGTAATTTCTCTTTTGTATAATTAAACCTACCTCTACCTGTAAATAGGAAAAATCTCTGGTTAATTTAGTGGGGCAATTTGATTATCTTTTGGTTTGTCATCCCACTGATTAAAAAAGGCAGAAGGAAGGATTATCGCCAGAACTAATACCAATTTCATAAAATATTGCTACAGTCACGACATAGGGAAAACTTAACTGGGAAAGAAAAACATAATAAAAAAGAGGGAAAAAAAGTTTAATTTTTAGAATTTATGGGATTTATATTTTTTTTTATTGTACGAATAAATCATAAATTAAGATGTAATTAACTTTTTTTAATTTTGGTATAATTTTAACCACTGTAATGACCGTAAGGTATTGAAGAAACAGCAGTTAGATAATTTTCTTATCTATCTAACTAAGTAAGTAGAGCTAAAAAATAAGGTAAGAAAAATTGCTTTGTTTCTATTCTCTTTTATCTGTCAAAAAATCATCTTCTATTTAATTTTGCCTACTTATTTATTGATCTATTTTGCCATTATATGTACTCCCATCCGGCATAGTAGCACCATCTAGATTTGCACCTGTAAAATCAGCACCTTTAATATTTGCTCCTGTAAGGTTGGCATTTTTGAGATTAGCATTTTTGAGATTGGCATTTTCTAGGTTGGCTTTTTGTAAGTAAACACTTTCTAACAAAGAATTTTCTAGATTAGCTCCCTTTAGGTTAGTGTTTTCTAAGTGAGCTTCATGTAAGTAAGCTTTCTGTAAATTAGAATCCTGTAAATTAGCATTTTGTAGCCTCGAATGTATTAGATGGACAGATTCCAAGTTAGCATTTTCTAAATTGACGTGCTGTAATTGAGGTTGAGATTGAGATTTGTCTCCCATATATTGATAGGAATTAATCCTAGCACCCTTTAAATTAGCATTTTTCAAGTTTGCACCAACCAGTATGCTATCTGAGAGATTAGTATTTTCTAGATTAGCACTCTCTAAGTCTATGTTTTCTAAATTTGCTCCTCCTAGAAAAGCACCAGATAGATCGGCATTTTTTAGATTCAAATCCTGATATTTGTTATTAACAATTTTCCAAACTAAACGCCATTTAGGACTCAAAATAGTTTGCTCATTAATTGATGTATTCCTAAGATTTGTTAGTGTTAAATTAGCATTTTTTAAATTAGTATTTCGTAAATTAGCATTTTCTAAAAATGATCCTTGTAAACTAGAATTTTCAAGATTAGCATTTTCTAGATTCGCCCCAGTAAGGTCACACCTGATACATTCTCCTGTGGTCTGAACCTGGTTTATAAATGAGGCAAGACATTCTTTTTCCAACGATCCAATACAAATATGTGGTGAAAAAAGTTCAGAAAAATTATTACTTAAAGTGCTTATAGAATAAGGATTATTTTCTGAAGTTCTATGTACATGGGTTTGCTCGACTAAGTTGATATTTTTACTGCCCAACGAGACAATACTTTTTCCAGCCAAAATACCAATAATCACTACAATTCCCACAACACCAACAAATTTTTTCCTATCCTTAAGTATCCCCCTACCAATAGCAGATATTTCTCCATTTTCCACAACATCAACAAATTTTTGATTAACCTTAAGTATCCCCCTACCAATAGCAGATATTTCTCCATTTTCCACAACACCAACAAATTTTTTATCGGCCTTAACTTCATCCTCTGAAAAAGCAAATATTTCCTCAGCTCCAAAAACACCTCCAACAACAGGAATTTTTCTGCCAACAAATTTTTGAATTACCTTAACTTCATTCTCTGGAAAAGTAAAAATTTCCCCACCTCCAACAACAGGAACTCCCTTTAATTCTTGCAAAGCCAAAATAGCATTTTCATAACGCTTATTCTGATGAAGTTCCACCATTTTTCTTAACCACTGAGTAAAACGCCAATGTAAATTAGGAACCAAACCTTCAAACTTAAACCGATAATCTTCATCCAATAACCTATCAACTTCCACACTTCTAGTTCCCGTCAATAAACAAATTAAAGTCGCCCCCAAACTATATAAATCTGAACCAGTTGTCAAAGGTCGATTAAACATTTCCTCCGGTGGCATAAATCCTGGAGTTCCTGCCGCAATACTACTCAAAGCTAACTCCCCTCCTCGCAATCTTGCCAAACCAAAATCTACCAAATAAACCTGTAAATTTTCATCTACTAAAATATTCTCCGGTTTAATATCCCGATGAATTATTGGTGGTTGAAAATTTTGCAAATATTCCAAAATTTCTAAAACAGAAATAGCAATTTTTTTCACCTCTTCAGGAGTAAAAATATGCCTTTCTGCTAAAGATGGAGCATGAATATATTCTGTTACCAAACAAAAACCAGACTCAGTTTCAAAAGAGTCTAAATAACAAGGAATTTGAGAATATTTCAATTGTTTGAGAGCTGATATTTCCCGTTGATAATTCTTAAAAGCTGACCAACTCCCATCCGCAATAGCAAATCTAAATTCCTTAATTACAACCTGTCGATTTGAAGTGATAGAGGAAGCTAAATATGTAATCCTTCCACCTTGTAAATTACACCCTAATTCTTTGCTAACTTGATAACCGTAATTAGTAAAATCTGGAAAATTTTTCATATTCTGTGACTAACTTTTTTTCACGCAATTAAAAAAATGGTTTTCCCAAGGTTGCCGAGGAATATTGCTTTATGTTATTGGAAACAATTTTAATCTGACAGAATTAACCTATTTCATGGAAAAAATATAGTAACTTGCATAGATATTCAGTTATTACTCCTGCAACTTTAGCTTTCTCTTTAATTATGCCAATAATTTGATGACTAATTCCTATTCCTAGCAAGCTTCTTTGAGCATTAGTATTTTCCCTTGATTCTATAAGTTTTAAATTAATTGAGTATATTTACAATTAGATCGAATAATTTTTTCTGGTAGGGAATTACTTATTAGAAGGTTAGCTAAGTTCAAAGGTTAGAGTTGCAATAGTTACTATTTCTGTATTTGATTTATCAAATGGCTCAAACAACTAAATATCTAATAATGAAATTAATCTCTTCTCTATTATTCCCATCTATTATCCAAAAACTACAAGGATTTTCATTCTGTGAAGCTCTATATAAAAATTCTATTTTTTCTAGCGATCGCCTCAACCTTGCCGAGAAATATCCCTCCCTACTCTCCCCAAAATTTCCACTCCACAAAATTCGCTCATTTTCTCAGCTATCAAAAATCAAATAAATATCACCACCAAATTTCTCAAATTATCAAATAAATATCTATTCGATGATTCCCACCTATAACTCCTCACCACAAAAATCATCATCCTGTGAAGCTCCTGAAAAATCGGCGCTCGGAAGGATTTCTGATTGCATCCTCAAAAAAATTGTGATACTATTAACTTAGTGGGGGTTGTTCGCCCCTGCGCATGACTTTTTATTCAACTAAGAAAGTAAGATTAGGATATTAAGAGATTGTAGCGATCGCGAAGCGTGGCATCAGCCGTATCGTCAACAGCAGATAAAACTCCTAGAAAGAGCAGAACATAAAGGTTCACTTAAAACCAGAGAAAAATCATTCTGTGAAGCATCTAAAAAACAAAGATGTGGTTGTTTTGTAGCGATCGCCTCAACCTTGCCAAGGAATATTGCTTCCTACTCTTCCCACAATTTCCACTCCACGAAATTAACTCATCTTCTCAGCCATAAAAAATCAAATAAATATCACCACCAAATTTCTCAAATTATCAATCAAATCAATATCTATTCGATAATTCCCACCTAACCTGATAACTCCTCACCACAAAAATTATCATTCTGTGAAGCTCCAAAAAAAACAGCAAAAATTACCATTGCATCCCCAAAAAAATTTTGATACTATTAACTTATTAGGAGTCGTTTGCACCTACGCATGACTATTGATTCAACTAAAAATCCAATCCTTAAATATTCGATAAACTAATCAGATTTTAGCAAGTAACCATTACTAAGCAATTAAAGCGATCGCCAATTCATACCTGCGATTAACCTCCGGCCAATTAACAACATTCCACCAAGCATTCAAATAATCACCGCGACGATTTTGATACTTCAAATAATAAGCGTGTTCCCAAACATCATTACCCATAATCGGATAATCCCCAGTCAAAAAAGGACTATCTTGATTAGGAGTGCTAGTAACCTTTAACTTTCCGCCTTTACCCAAAACCAACCAAACCCAACCACTACCAAAACGACCACCACCAGCAGCATTAAACTTTTGCTTAAAACTATCAAAATTACCAAAACTTTCATTAATAGCAGCAGCTATTTTTCCTTCAGGTTCACCCCCACCATTAGGAGTCATAATTTCCCAAAACATCTTATGATTAACATAACTACCACCATTGTTTTGTACAGCAGTACGAATATCCTCCGGTAAAGTATTCAAACTACGCAATAAATCTTCTGCATTTTTTTCTTTAAGTTCAGGATACTTAGCGATCGCTCCATTCAAATTTTTAATATAACCAGCATAATGTTTATCATGGTGAAACTGCATAGTTTCTTGATCGATATAAGGTTCCAATGCATCATATTCATAAGGTAGAGGTGTTAGTTGAAAAACCCCAGAGTTTTCCACTGATTTAGTATCATTTATTGAAGTAGAAGGAGTTACGGATGAAGAAGAATGATCTGTTGATGTTTGGCAAGCACTTAGAACCATAGATCCTAAAGTTGCACTCTTTAAGATTAAGAATTTGCGTCGATTAATGTTCATTATTAGTTTTTCATAAAAATAGTTTATATAAAATATATTAACAGCCATAGCACCCGATATAGAAATCTAAAAATTATTTCGAGTATTTTGTGTTGGGAAATAAATTATTTATGAGATACAATTTTTTTTATTTCATGTTTTTTGTACCTCCAAGCAGATATGTTATAGCGTAAACTTTCCAGATTTACTCTCATATCAGAGAGTGTTTATAAACTAAAGATTAAGACGGCCAGAGTACTTAATATTCGGTGGGTTACGGCGGAAAGTTAAATTTTGTTACGATTCATAGTTATTGTCGCCTAACCCACTCTACGCCTGGATTCAATATTCCTTTTACAAACAGTCTCTCATACCCGGTTGAATACTTAATAAATAACTACGGAGCAGTCAGGAGTCAGGAGGAAAGAATAAGGAAGTTTTTTATTACTAATTAAACGAACATTATATCATCTCTAATTTTCAACTTACTTTGGTGTAAGTTGATGATTTCAAAAGCCAGGAATTAATGATATTTTTTAATCTTTATACCTCATAATTTTAACAGCAATAGACTTTTCGCAAAACAAATCCAAATTATTGAGAGGAGACAGAGAATTACAATAATTTTAGCTGTGAAATTTCCGGAAAAATATATTATACTTTGGTCAAAGCAACTTCTATTTAATTTTTTTTCAACCTCAATAAATCCTTGGATTTATACTTTGCTGGAAGGAAGGCAGAGGGTAAAAGGCGCTTATGTTTAAAGGTTTATTCCAATGCTGACTTAATTCTATACACAAACCATGCTACCGGAGATGATATAACAAACACTTATCAGTCTTGGTATTAGTTAATGATCTTCTTGAAAATAAAAAGTAATTGTTAATTATTTAAACTTCTGCTTTCCTGCTCAAAAAAATAAAATAAAGAGAAAAATTATTACTTTATTTGAGCGAAAAAAATCTGCATTTTTTCTTAGAGTTTCTGTTTTTTTTATTTAATAATATATAATATTATATTGATTGGAAATTATTCTAGTTCATCAGTTACTAAACGCCTCAGAATTTCCGTAACTTCGGCTGCCATCCGTGCATCTATTTCTACTGCTTCTTTGTCAAAATCTCCTAAAGCTCTTGCTGCCCGCAAAGTCATCGCCATAGACCTGATTTTTTGCTGATATTCAAACTGGGTAAAACAAGTATAAGTAAGTTCTGTACGTTTGCGACTGCTACTATATCCAAAACCTAATTTAGATAGAATAACAGGATATTTAATACTATCTTGAATACCCAATTTTTCCAGAGCCACATCAACATAACGAGCAGTATCTTTACCAGCATTACGAATAAAAGGTTGCAAATTTTCCCAAGACATTCCTGGCAGTTTTGCCGATTCTGGTAAATGATAATAGTAACCAACCATTGACATAATTCTAGTTAAATCATAAGTAGCGACAGTATTTTCTCCAGGTTGTTCTGCTCGCTTTTTACTTTCCGATACTGCACTTAATAATACCCGGTCGTCTTGTGTTATTTGGGGAGAAAAAATAAACGGTTCCTCACCATATAAACCTTGAAATTCCGTATGATTATTACCTGTGATTTCCTTGAGCCATGATTCTAAATCTACATAAATCTGAAAACATTTAAATATTGCAGCTAAAGCATTTGAACTACCAATTTTCTTTCCATAAGTAAAAATATCTTCTACAACATCATTAAAGTCTAAATTTTTTCCATCTCCTATGATTTTACAAGTATTAATATCGCTATTAATAGAACAAATAACATTTAAGATTGCGATAATTTTAGTAGAACTCCAATATTGACATTTATCCAAAGAATTTCTGCCTAACCAACGATATTTTAACGGTCCGCCAGCAGTACCAACTAGGCAAATACAAGCCTCTTTAATATCAGGATGAATAAAACTAAGAGCCTGTTCATCAATATCAGGAAGTTCGCCAACATTAGGAAAAGTTTTTGCTCCTGGGATTGCTAAATTAGGCAGCCTAGTTAAATGTTCTGGATAATTTTCTACCTGGTTTTGATAGGGAGAATTTTTAATGCCTTTATCCAGAAAAGCTAGCTTATAACTGTTAAAACCAGCCTCAGTTTTTAAGAAATCATTATATACTTTTTCTCTGTCTATTGCCAGTAATAAAGTAAATGCTTCTTTTTGACCAAAAGAGGCAAAAAACTCTGCCACTATATTTAGAATTTTATCGTTGATATCTTCCATAATTTTAGTTGGTTAAAATATAGATACACGGATAAAGAAGTTATTTTCTTTGATACTACTATTATATTTGTTAATATTGGTAAGTCATCGGATAATTTTACCGATTTTAGTGGAAGTTTGATACTTTTGAAGGCAAAAACTAAAATAGGATTAGTAACGGATGATAGCCAAAAGTTAGTTTATTTGATTTTAGAACCTTTGATAGAAGTAGATGTGATCGCCTTTCAAGCATTACTTGTGCAAGAGAATATCAAAAAACGGGATTTATTAAGATTAAAAAATGGTAGTGTAATTGAATATTATTTACCGAAAAATTGTGGTTTAAAGCCTCCCCTTTTAAGGGGATAATAAATAAAAATTTTCATGATTAGTCAATCATCTTCTTTTCAAGGAGAGGTAATTATTAATTATTAATTATTAATTAGTAATTATTAATTGTTGAAAGCCTCAACAGTTAACAGGTAAAATTGTCGGTCAGGTCTGGAGTTTTCGAGATGTAAGGGAATAAGGTTGTTGGTTGATTGGGTTTGAATAAATTCTAGTTTACTCCGTTAATCTCCTGTTTTACTGGGGTTTTTTTTTGACCTGGCCTCTGATAGCAATCGCACCGATGAGTATTCTATCTCACGAAGAGGCCAGTGCTTTTACTGGTCACTTATTTGTGCCATCCTGCACTAGTTTTCAGGGGTATGTTTTTTTGAATAATTAATATTAACTGGCGTGCTAATTATCAAAAATGTCATTCCGCCTGTGTTAATTACTTAATAATTGAAGTTTTACCTAAGTTAAACATTCTTTTTTTACCCTTGGTATAATATCATTGATTGGTAGTTTTAGATTGGGACATAAATAAGAATAAATAGGCTCTAGCAAATAATATTTTTGCCGTTGATAAATACTATTTACTAACTGATTTACCCTCAAAGTAAGTTATTTTGGATTACCGATAAATTACAAATTACTCATCAAACAACTAAATATTTTAGCCTTTCAATTTCAGACAAAATTTCATATTATTATAGCCCATTGTCTTAGCAAGTTTAGCACAATATTTCTAGAAATCATTGCTTTGAATTAGTTTGTTAAATGCTATATTTTTTGACAAATATCAAAAATAATGGTATATACATCTGAAAACATAGAGGAAATGACTAATGAAAATTGGATTTTTAGGAACAGGTTTAATGGGTCTGCCAATGGCTCAAAAATTGTTAGAAGCTAATCATATTGTAACTGCTTATAATCGTACTCAATCAAAATTAGAACCTTTAGAAAATGCAGGTGCTAAAATTGCTAATTCTCCGGCTGAAGCTATTCAAAATTCTGAATGTTTGATTTTGATGTTGACAAATTATACGGCTATTAAAGATGTACTTTTATCTGATAGTTCAAAAGCGGAATTATCGGGTCGAACAGTAATTCAAATGGGAACTATTTCTCCTACTGAAAGTAAACAAATTAGAGATGAAGTTGTTGCTTGTGGCGGTGAATATTTAGAAGCTCCTGTTTTAGGCAGTATTCCTCAAGTAAAATCTGGTAGTTTAATTGTGATGGTGGGAGCTTCCCCAGAACAATATGAAAAATGGTGTGGTTTATTAAAGATATTTAGTCCCGAACCATTACATATTGGTGCGGTAGGTAGTGGTGCTGCAATTAAGTTGGCAATGAATCAATTAATTGGTTCTTTAACAACTGCTTTTGCTCTGAGTTTAGGGTTGATAGTTCGGGAAGGAATAGATGTAGATTTGTTTATGCAAATTGTTCGAGATAGCGCTTTATATGCTCCAACATTTGATAAAAAATTACAACGAATGTTAGACAGAAATTATGAAAATCCTAATTTTCCAGCTAAACATTTATTGAAGGATACGAACATATTTATTAATGCGGCAGAATCAGTAGGACTTGATGTGAGTATTCAAGAAGGAGTGCGTAAAGTTTTGGGGAAAACTATTGAACTAGGATTGTCAGATGTGGATTATTCTGCTTTATTTTCGGCAGTTAATCCAGAGAATTAGAATATTTTCTCTTTTGATCGGCACGTTCTTCTAAAATGATAAAAAAAATTACTCCTAATTGTGGTGTTGCTGATTTGATGTATGAAATTCAATTAGTGGTAAGTTTTCACACCATTTTTAGTTGAATAAAAAGTCATGCATACGGGCGAACACCACCCAATAATAAAATCGTATCATGATTTTTTTGGCGATGCAAGGGGAAAAGCCTTGCCTTTTTTAGAGCTTCACAAGATGATAATTTCTGGATTTGTGAATATGTAATATCGATCTTTTGATGGGGTGAAAATTTTTCCGGCCGTTAGTTCTTTATTTGAGTGCTTCACAGGATGATAATTTTTCTGGTGCTTTGATGATGTGAGTATCTCTATATATTCAGTGACAATGTGCTGTTTTTTGGTTGAATAAAAAGTCATGCGTACGGACAAACACGCATCGCAAACGCATATTATTTTTGCTTGCCTATATATAGTGTTTATTTGATTTTATAGACACTATATGTTGAAAGTCTATTGTCAACAAGCGCAATAAAACCCGGTTTATTGATAATTACCCCTAGTTTATTGACGAGATGCGTTTGCCCTGGGCGAACACCACCCAATAATAAAATCGTATCATGATTTTTTTGGCGATGCAAGGGGAAAAGCCTTGCCGTTTTTTAGAGCTTCACAAAATGATAGTTTCTGGGTTTGTGAATATAGCGATCGCTTCTACATGAATAATATTGATACTGTTGATGGGGTGAAACATTTTCCAATCGTTACTTTTCCAGCAAAGTGCTTCACAGGATGATAATTTTTCTGGTGCTTTGATGGTGCGAGTATCTCTTCTATATATATTCAGTAACGATATGCTGTTTTTTAGTTGAATAAAAAGTCATATATATGGGCGAACAACACCTAATAACAAAATCGTATCATGATTTTTTTGGCGATGCAAGGAGAAATATAGCAATGTGCGCTGGCATATTTACACATTATTTTTTGTACACCTTTTCGCTTACTGCACTTTGAGCTGGACATTGTAAATACCTGAGCGCTCATTGCTATACCTTGCCGTTTTTTTGGAGCTTCACAGGATGCAGATTAATCATCCGTGTATCCGTGGCCAAATCCTTGTCTGGCAACGTTGCTTAAATGTAATGGTAAGTAGCTAAAAGTAATTTCAGTTATCAGTTAGCCTTCTCCGGAGGAGCTACGCTTTTTCCTATCGGATGCAATACTAACTCCTGTGAAATCATAAATTTATTCAGCAACACCTTAATTTTGTTGTCCCAAAATCTGATTTCGATCGCTAGCTCCCAAACCCAACCTATTACCATTAATCTGAGGAGTAATCACAGCAGGTACTTCAGTAACTCCCCAAAGACTTACCAATTGCTGTAAAAACTTATCCTGCTCCACCCGTGTTGCTTCCCAGTAGGGACTTCGGTTAATCATCGTAAACCAAACCAAACCCTCTTCACGGGTAGGAATAACTCCAGCTAAAGCAATCACATCATTGAGAGTACCAGTTTTCACCGCCGAACCCTGGGGAATACTCCTAGACTGGTCTACTAAAGTTCCTCGGTCATAACCAGA
Organism: Okeania sp. SIO2F5; assembly: GCF_010692685.1. NCBI lineage: Bacteria > Bacillati > Cyanobacteriota > Cyanophyceae > Oscillatoriales > Microcoleaceae > Okeania > Okeania sp. SIO2F5. The sequence goes on from NZ_JAAHGU010000005.1 coordinate 54,024, forward strand.
TACCGGAAATAAGTCAGCAATAACCCACTCAGAAGTTTGAAGATACCGTTGAATAGCTATTAACATTGCACTCACAGCTCTTGGAGAAATTTTATTTTCTACTCCCAACCCAGAACCATTAATTAACTGAATTTCTGCTTGAGGCACTCCCGCAGTCCAGGCAGCTTTTTGTTGAACAACTTTTGCTCCACCCAAATTACTAGCTATTATTTCAGCCAACTTATTATTACTTTCTACATTCATAGTTTTGAGAATATAGATAAGTGGCAAAGACTTGTGTCGAATAATTGGAATTTCTGTAGATACAGATTTTTGGGATATTACAGAACCAGCGATCGCTACTTTTGGCAGAGGTGTTCCTGGTGGCATTCGGTTGTAGATATTTCTCACATTATTAGACCAAGTGGCTGAATTGATACCTTCTCGCAATAATTGGCCTGCAACTATGGGATTAGTCTGATGGTTCATCCAGAAATCACCCACTACAATCAAATTACCTGTGACTTGATTAATTCCCAATTTTTGGATGGCGTTACCCAGGGCGATCGCTTCTTCCCAGACAAAATATGGGTCATTACCGCCATTTATTACCAAATCTCCTCGCAATATTCCATTTGTAATTGGTCCTGTGGTGCTGATGGAGGTTTCAAATTGATGTTGAGGTCCCCAAGTTTCTAGGGCAGCTAAAGATGTGGCGATTTTTGTTAAGGAAGCACCAGGCATCGGAAGTGTACCTTCGCGGCCATGCAAAAGTTTAAATTCTGACTGTATCCATATACCCTGAGCATCGGAAGTTAGTAATCTCTTGGCTGCCAAACCTTTCAAGTATTCATCTACTTTTATAGTTAATATTCGATCGGAATTTTCAGGTGAAATTAATTGAGGTACACCTGCTTGCCATTTGAGTATGGTTACAGTATTTTGCCCAATAGTTTGTATGCCTGCCATTTCTAGCCATAGAGATATAATTCCATAGCTGAACAAATCCCACATAACTCAATTCAATAAATTATCAATTATTTCTGCCTGTTCCCTGTTCTCTGTTCTCTGTTCCCTCTTTTCTGGAGATGTTAATTTCATACTTGCCGAAAAATTCAGGTATAAAGCCTCTCCATTCATGGAGAAAAAAGCGGTCGAGGGATGGCGAGGTCCCCTCGCTGTCCGATCATCGACCAAGAGAAGAAAAAAAATCCTTTGATCCAATCCTCTTATTTATAAGAAGAGGTTATTCTAAATTCGCGCATTCTAAATTCTTGAAATCTTTAAAGTATTATTTTTGACTTTAATTACTGAAAAAAGAAGGATTAAAGATTGACAAAATTTTACTAAATTATTTGCTAAACTTGTTTATTGAATATGCTAAGTTCTGAAAATGAGCAAAATTTCTATAGGGAAAGCCGCAGAACTACTTGGAGTAGCAGAAAGTACTCTAAGAAGATGGGAACGTGAAGGCAAAATCCAATCAGAAAGAACCAAAAATGGACATCGCCGATATGACGTGACCACTCTTCTTGGACTAAGAGCTGGAGAACGTAAAACTATTGGTTATGCCTGCATTTCTAATTCTGAGCAAACAGCCGATTTAAATAGACAAATTATGGTACTAGAAGCCTACTGTAAGAATCAGGGTTGGCTAGTAGAAATTATCCGAGATTTAGGCTCTGGAATCAATTATAGAAAACGGGGGTTAGTAAGATTAATAAAAATGATCTGCTCAGAAAAAGTAGAGCGTTTAGTTTTAACAAATAAAGACCGTTTAGTAAGATTTGGTTCGGAACTAATTTTTACAATTTGTGAGATTTTTGGCACAGAAATAGTGATTATTAATCACTTGTCTGAATCCACAGAAGAAGAAGATTTGGGTACAGATATCTTAGAAATAATCAAAGTTTTTAGTGCTAGGTTATATGGTAGCCGTAGCCAAAAGAATAAAAAAATAGTCGAAAAATTGCAAGAGGCAGCCAATCAAATAAATTGATATTTATTAAGTCAAAAATTATCAGTAATCAAGACTTCTGTCAATGGACTCGGAAAGCTGTATCTTTTGTATGTTTATAGAAAATATTTTTTTGCTGTTATCAATTGAATTAATGTCTGAGAGAGTAATTTTTCAAAAGTCATTCATTCAAAAGTAAATAAATATCAATTAACTGATAAAATCTTGAAGGCTTCTCTAACTTGGATCAATGGGAATAACACCTACACGAATCGCAATAGACGCTATGGGTGGGGACTACGCCCCATCACAAATTGTTGAGGGAGCAATACAAGCACAAGAAACTCATGGTGTAAAAGTATTGTTAGTTGGCGACCCTCAGAAAATCAAAGCCTGTATTAATCACAAGTCAAATCAACCTCTGCCAGAAATAGTCCCTGCGGAGGAAATTGTGGAAATGCACGAAGAACCTTTGACTGCTATTAGACGTAAGTCCAAAGCATCAATTAATGTGGCGATGAACTTAGTCAAGCAAAAAGAGGCTGATGCTGTGGTATCTGCAGGTCATTCAGGAGCAGCCATGGCCTCCGCATTACTACGTTTGGGACGACTATCAGGAATCGATCGCCCTGCAATTGGGGCAGTTTTGCCAACTATGGTTCCCAAAAAACCAGTACTGATTCTTGATGTTGGTGCGAATGTAGACTGCCGTCCTAAATTTTTAGAGCAGTTTGCAGTTATGGGGACAATTTATAGCGAATATGTTCTGGGGACTACTGAACCAAAAGTGGGTCTACTGAATATTGGGGAAGAACCATCAAAAGGAAATGATTTATCAGTCAGGACTCATCAAATACTGCAAGAAAATAATCAAATTAAGTTTATTGGTAATGCAGAAGGTCGGGATGTTTTATCTGGCAGTTTTGATGTGATAGTCTGTGACGGTTTTGCCGGAAATGTTTTATTAAAATTTGCTGAGGCAGTGGGTGATGCTGTATTGCAAATGATGAAAGAAGAATTAACGCCAGGACTGAGTGGAAAAATAGGTACTGCAATATTACGACCTAATTTAAAACGAATGAAGCAAAGAATAGACCATGTAGAACATGGAGGTGGATTACTATTAGGAGTAGGAGGAATTTGTATTATTAGTCATGGTTCTTCTAAAGCTATAGCTATATCTAATGCAATTCGTTCAGCAAGAGATGCAGTAGAAAATAAAGTAATTGAACGAATTAATTCTAACTATGTACCAGAAAATCACAAATCAATAGTCAGCAATCAGTAATTTTTCTAGATATTTTAGACTGATTCACTGTAATTAGAAGCTACCCAAATTATTGAACAAAAAAAATTAGTAGATAGAATCAATCATAAATTTCAAATAAGTCAAAAAATAGCAAAATTTGAAATAGGTAAATTCAGAGTAAATAGCCTTTAAGAATGGTTAGTAGAAACAATTAACAATTAACAATGAATAATTAACAATTACCTCTCCTTGAAAACATAGGATTGACTCAAAGGAAAATTTTTTCTTTTCTCTTAGTCCATTGGATATGGCGAAGAGACCCGCTCTTAACAGAGCCGCTCCGCTAACGCCATCCCACTCTACTGGAAGCTCCGCTAACGAGAGCTTTTCCCCTTTAAAGGAGAGGTTTTAAACTTTAATTATTCGGTCATTAGTAACGATCAAACCAATAAGAGCTTAAAAACTGACAGATGACAAATATCGGTATTGCCATTACAGGAAGCGGTTCAGCTACGCCAAAAGTATCCCTAAATAACCAACAGTTATCCCAAATAGTAGAGACTTCTGACGAATGGATCGGCACTCGTACAGGGATTCGTAATCGACGACTGGCAGATACAACAGAATCATTATGTACCCTCGCGACTAAAGCATCTCTAGCAGCGATCGCCCAAGCTAATATTACTTCCGCAGATATTGACTTAATAATTTTGGCCACATCTACTCCAGATGATTTATTTGGCACTGCTAGTCAAATTCAAGCAGAATTGGGTGCCCAGAAAGCAGTGGCCTTCGATATGACTGCTGCTTGTTCTGGTTTTATATTTGGTCTAGTCACAGGAGCACAATTTATCCGTACAGGAGTGTATCAGAATGTTTTGCTCATTGGGGCAGATGTTTTATCCCGATGGGTAGACTGGGGAGATAGAAGTACTTGTGTGTTATTTGGAGATGGCGCTGGTGCTGTGGTTTTGCAAGCTTCAGAACGGGACCGACTCTTTGGGTTTGAACTTCGCAGTGATGGTAGTCAAAATAATTGTCTAAATCTTTCTTACCAACCCCAAGCAAAACAAATAATTGAGGGAGTAACTGTTAGTCAAGGTACTTATCAACCAATCACTATGAATGGGAAAGAAGTCTATCGTTTTGCGGTTCAAAAAGTTCCGGAAGTGATAGAAAAAGCTTTATTTAAAGCTAATATGAGTACTGAGAAAATTGACTGGTTATTATTACATCAAGCTAACCAAAGAATTCTTGATTCTGTTGCTAGTAGACTCAAAATTCCCTTAGAAAAAGTTATTAGTAATCTCGGAAATTATGGTAATACTTCTGCTGCTTCTATACCTATAGCTTTAGATGAAGCTGTTAGAGAGGGTAAAGTTAAACCGGGAGATATTATTGCTGCCTCTGGTTTTGGAGCAGGGTTAACTTGGGGAGCAGCAATTTTTGAGTGGGGAATTTCAAAAATTAATAATTAATTATTAATTATTAATAATAATTACCGAAAAATTGTGGTTTAAAGCCTCCCCTTTTAAGGGGATAAAAAAAAGAGTATTCCTTATGTCAAGCCTCTTGCTTTAGCTAGAGTTACTGATAACTGATAACTGATAACTGATAACTGATAACTGAAATGACCTCTCCTTTAAAACGGAATTGATTGACTAATCATGAAAATTTTTATTCTCTTGGTCGATTGGATATGGCGAGGGAACCCGCTCTTTAGAAAGTCGCTCCGAATTAGGGAATAGGGAATAGGGGAAATAATTGATTATTTATCTGCAATAATTGATTGGATTTTTTATTAAACAGGGAGTAGGGAATAGGGAATAGGAGGAAAAGTCTTACGTTATCTGAGCTTTAAACTTTTTAACTATCAAGCAACTTTCCTTCGACTACTATATAATTTCAAGGCTGAATAGCTGACAATCTTTAGACATAAATCATAGTCAAAATTTTAATATCAAAATGACAAAAACAGCATGGGTGTTTCCAGGGCAAGGTTCTCAAAAAATTGGTATGGGAATAGATTTATTAGACTTGCCTTCTGCTCAAGCAAAATTTAAGCAAGCTAACGAAATTTTAGGTTGGTCTATAACAGAAATTTGTGAAACTCAAGAAGAAAAATTATCTCAAACTCTTTATACTCAACCCTGTTTATATGTAGTAGAAAGTTTATTAGCAGATGAAATGTTGGCTAATTCTTTTCAACCAGACATTGTTGCAGGTCATAGTTTAGGAGAATATGTTGCTCTCTACGTTGCTGGGGTATTCGATTTTGAGACAGGACTAAGATTAGTTAAAAAACGTGCCGAATTTATGAATAATGCCACAGGTGGACAGATGGCAGCTTTAATGAGATTCGATCAAAAACAGCTTGAAGAAGAACTTCAGCAAACCGCAGATGTTGTTCTAGCAAATGATAATAATTCAGCTCAAGTTGTAATATCTGGTACACCAGAAGCAGTCGAAACTTTACTCAGTAAAATTAAGGTTAAACGTGCAGTGAAGTTAAATGTTTCTGGGGCGTTTCATTCTCACTTAATGGAGTCGGCATCTATAGAATTTCAACAAGTATTAGAATCAGTAAAATTTGCTGATGCAAAAATTCCCATAATTTCCAATTTTGAGCCAATTTCCGCTACAGATGCAGCTACTATAAAAAAACGTCTCGCTCGACAAATGACAAATGGCGTGCGGTGGCGCGAAACATCTTTACAGATGCAAAAAGAAGAAGTAGAAAAAGTCATAGAAATTGGTCCGGGGAAAGTTCTCACAGGTATAATTAAACGAACTTGCCCAGATTTTAAATTAGTAAATGTAAGTAGTTTAAAGGATATTAAAGTTAAAGTTAAAAGTTGAAAGTAAAAAGTAAAAAGCTAAAGAATAGCCTTGACTTTTTTGATTATTTCTAGTCAAAAATTTAGGTAGATAGTTTGATCTTATTTTTGAATTGATCATAAGTAAAAAAAATTAGGCTTTTTGGATAGCAATGAGAATCGTCAAACCCTATGAATTTTCAGACTAATATAAAAATCTTATTTGAATTGCGGGTAAAAATATCTTTGAATTTAGGGAAGACCGGCTCTGGAGAATAGGGGTAAAAGTTTCAGAGTTTTTATATATCCTTAGATTTTTTACATATCATTTGGGATTTCTATATAACAATCCTATTTGACTTGTGAGATATCCTCAACTGTTAGGGAATAGGGAAGAGGCAATGGAAAACACCGAAGCAATAAATCAAATTATCAGGAAGGATTTAGGATTTCTATAACTATAAATTATTAGGTTATATCCTACTTGGATTACTGATAAATACCTAGTCATAAATCAAATTAATTTTGAGACTAGGAGTCAGGAAGGAGATAGGAGAGTCTATTATTTTGCGACTTATGGAAGTAAAATAATTTTGGAAAATTTACTTCGTGCAGTGTATTTTACCTTTAATCTTACTGATAGTCATTCCAGTTAAGATTGAGACAAGAGTTTCTTACCTTGAAAGAGTTTCAGCTAAAAAAGTGTTCCAGTCTTATTCACAATACCTATAAAAAAATATCTCTGTTTGATTTTCCCGATAATACCAATTTGATAAATATTTGCTACAAATAACTAGGTTCTTTCTTAGGAGTTGCCGAATCAAAATGAATAGCTTTGATACCATTTATTAGGTCGGAATTTATCTTTTTTAGTCCAAGGGAAATCTCTTGCACGTGTCTTTTAACTGCCCTGATTATTCGTAAAATTTTTTTCCAAAATAGAATAATATTTTGATCGGGGTTAACTGTAGATCGAGACAGACAAGTTAATAAATTTCATAATTCTGTGCAGTCTCACATAAAATTGATATAACACCTGAACCTAATTCTGTGTAGACTCATCTAAAATTGGTATTATTCTGTCTAAATTATGTCAGTAATAAAATACTTATTCCTAAGTAAGCAAAAGAATCTCTCCGAAATCGCCTAATCCTACTTATTCAGACTAAAATTATAGAATAGAAACAAAAGGCACAAAAATTTATAGGTAGGTATTGGCGATCTATGACTTCATCAATAATCCTATCCAAATTGTACTTAGTATCACTATCAAACTAAGCTAAACAATCATGGCTAAAAATAACACACCGCCAGCAATTGTTTTTATACTATTATTTTTCCTACTAGCTGGAGGAGGATACTGGTTTTTATTAAATCAAAATCAACCAGATACTAATAAAAATGTTGTTAATAATCCATCAGCAAAATTAAGTATAGCTGAAGCAGCTAATCAAATCGTCTCTAATCTAAATGTTTCTCTACCAAATCCCAATATATTAGCAATGGATGGTAGCGTGACTATGGTTAAATTAATCAAGCTGATAGAAAATGCTTATGAACAAAAATATCCTAATATTCCAATAACTTATGGAGTACCTGAAGGTAGACCAAATGGCTCTAATCAAGGTATCAAAAATTTACTAGAAAATAGAGTACAAATAGCAGCAATATCTCGTACTTTACTACCAGAAGAGAGCCTTCAAGGAAACATTAAATTAATTCCTATTGCTCAAGATGCTTTAGCAGTAGTCGTCGGAATTAATAATCCCTACAAAGGAAGCTTAACATTAGATAAACTAAAAGATATTTATCAAGGAAAAATAATCAATTGGTCAGAATTTGGTGGTGATGATTTGCCGATAAAAGTTATCAACCGTTCTCCCAAAAGTGGCAGCTACAATTTCTTTCAAGATGTTGTCTTATTAGGAGAATCTTTTCCTCCAGATAGTTCAAACTTTATTACATATCAAAGAGATGTCACAACTCCAATTTTACGATAATTGAACAATAATGGAATTAGCTATACCACAGTAGCTCAGGCAAAAAATCAAACCACCGTTAGAATCATGCCAATAAACGACATTTCACCTGTAGATAAAACTACTCCTAATAATGACAATTATCCTCTGAATCGTACTGTATTTTTAGCAGTACCAAATCAAACAAGTTTAGCAGTAAAAAATTTTCTAGAATGCTTGATCAACCAAAGGTCAATAACTTGTACAACAGGCAGATTTTATACCTTTAAAATAAATGCAGTTTCCTTCCTCTGTTCACTTCTGCCAAAAAAACTGATAGGTTATATTATGAACTAACTTAACCTAAAATCAATGTCATATCTTGTGGCTAGAAATCGTGAACCAGTCGAGAATTTAATTCTTTATCTTTTATTAAAATGGTCAGTAATAGTTCCTATACTTAAATTTTATTTTCGGAATAATATTTATGGTACAGAAAATGTTCCACAACAAGGGCCATTTGTCGTAGTTAGTAATCATGCCAGCGACTTAGACCCTCCAATAGTTTCTGTTTGTATGAAAAGACCTGTTGCTTATATGGCAAAAGAGGAATTATTTGAAGTACCCATTTTGAAGCAGATTATTACATTATATGGAGCATATCCAGTTAAAAGAGGGTCGGCAGACCGGAGTGCTATTCGTTCAGCACTCAATAGTTTAGAACAGGGGTGGGCAGTAGGTATATTTTTACAAGGAACTAGGACTTCTGATGGTAAAATTACAGAACCAAAATTGGGGGCGACTTTAATTTCTGCAAAGGCAAAAGTACCATTATTACCAGTTTCTATCTGGGGTACTCATGCAGTGAAACGTCAAGGTTTGATAGCTAATTCTGTACCAATAACTGTCAGAATTGGAGAACTTATACCACCTCCAGAGTCAACTAACAAACAAGAGCTAGAATTAATAAGTCAAAAATGTGCAGATATAATTAACAAAATGCACGATTTAGGACGTTAAAATATTTAGTTAAAAAAGAAATGCAGGATATTAGAGAACAATTGGCCGAAAACTTGGATGTAGCTGAATGGAATTGGTTAGTACCCCATGTAAAACGTGATGCTGTAGTAATTGTAGGCAAAAATTTAGATTTATTAGATGTGGGAGTAGCGATCGCTTCTGATAATATATCTTCTGTGCAAGACTGGATTAGCCGAGAACTTATTTATAAGCCCTCAGCCGAACAATTGTCAATTTGGAATAGTAATGATAGTAAAAAATTTAATGCTTTGATAGTACAACCTTTTGTTTTGGTACAAGAATCTGATGCTACTCAAGAAGATAATGGAGCTACCAGTCCTGCACCAGTATAACCAGTAGTCACCCATAAAATTGCTCTCATGCCATCTCTAATAACTTTTTCAATGGGTTCGGGCGATCGCCCAGAAGGTACAGGCATTGGCTTAAAATTAATGCCCCTACTACCTAAAACAATTTCCCCGATAACTTGGGCACGAAGCATGTGGTCATCTGAAGTAACTAAATAAACACTTGTAATACCATGGGATTTTAATTTATCTACCATTGTGGTAAAATTAGTTACAGTATCTACGGCATCATAATCTAAATGTAAGCGAGTTTGCGAAATGCCACTACTAGAAAATAACCAATCAGCATATTCAGGGTTAGTGCCAGAAGACACCCAGATATCTAGCTGCGGATGTTGGCGAGCAAATTCTGCCGCAAAAACTTCTCTCTCTATCGCCCCACCAAGTACAAATAAAGCTTGAGGTGTTTCTAAACTACCTGCAAACTGTTGATAACTAATACAAAAAGTTAATATAAATCCTAGTAGAAACCAGAAAATGCGGGAAATCTTCAATTTTTTGTATAATTTCTTACTGGAAACAACCCTCAACACCATATCTTTCACATAAAAAACCATCTGTAGTGTTACAGATGGAAGTAGATTCTATCAAATAAATATTCAGATAGTATTATTGACCATCCGGAGTAGGCAATTATGGCGTTACGCGTAAGTCAGAACTCAGAACTTAGAAGTCAGAAGGCGCAAATTAATCCCTGACTGAGTTTGAGTGTTTATAATTACGCTAACCTATTTCCATAGTGCTATACAAAAGATTTTTTGAATAAATAACAATTTCTGGCGTTGGTGAATTTAGCTATGATTTTTTTGCTGAGGGGGTAGGGAATAGGTAGGGGCGTTGAATGCAACAGCATACTCTCCAAGGCCTAAAATAACTTATAGGAGAGTTTTGGACTTCTCTATAATATTAATTAAAATCGGAGCGGCGGGATTTGAACCCACGACCCCCACTACCCCAAAGTGGTGCGCTACCAAGCTGCGCTACGCCCCGACAACCATTAATATACTATAACATCATATTACACTTTTGCAATTAATTATTATGTTTTGAGAAAGATATTTTTTATACATTTATGATAGTTATAGCAGTCGAAGAAAAGGCCGCGGGCAGATCAAAAGCTTAAAACTCAGACAACGCAAGATTTTCCTCTCTTCCCCCTTGCCCCTTCCTTCTTCATTGTGCTATGTGAGTTAAAAAACTTTTAACATTTGTGCTGCTTGGACTAAACCAGGCACAGCTTGTACAGGCCATTTTCCCTCTGCTCTGCGCTCTTGATTTAAAATGAACTGAACAGTATAACTTTCTGGAAACCCTTCTACCTGCATCCAGAGCAAATCACTTTCAGCTTCGCAGACTATTCTCTCTTCATCCATCAACTCATCTGCCATCTGGTTTATAGCTTTATTTAACTGGTCTAATAATCTGCAAAAATCCTCAAGTTCTCCTTCTGTTAGTTCTATTGACCACTCATTACCAGCAACTAAACCCTTAAATCTTTCTGCTTCAGGATTCAACCCTAACCGCCAACCAGCTCCACTTTTGACTATTCGCCCCATTTTTTATGGCCTCAGCAAATCTGCATCTCCCGGTTGGGGAATAATTGGCGCTCTAGGATTTGAACGTCCAGAGTTATCTCTGTGATATACATCTGGTATTGATGGAGGGTTAGGATCGCCACTAAAAATATTTACTAATCTATTAACTAAAGTTTCTCTTTGAGAGCGAGTTAAACTTTGAATAGCTTCACGATCGCCCTCCATTGGATTTTCAGTTAAAGTATTCTTTCCTGGATATACCGATGATTGTAGATAATCATTCGCCCCAAGGTAATCTGCTAATGTTAATTTCCAGTCAAACCGATAATTGGGAGGACGACCTTTCACATATAGATGATACCGAATTAAACGTGACACTAGAGTTTCTTCAGTATCTACTTCACCCGTTTCTTGAGATATATAATTATTTTCTAATGGCAAATCTGGTATTTTTTCATATACAAATGGCCAAACCTCTGTAGCTCTAACTCGCTGTTGGACAAGTTTTATTGAGTCTTTAAAATTTTCTTGGTCTATAAATTTTTCTAACTGATAATGAGTAGAAGGGTTTGCTGTAATCGCCAGAGAAGTCCATAACCCTTCGATACTAGCGCAAACCACTACTGTGATAATAATAATCTTGAAATATTTGAGCCACCGCTTCTTGCTCATGGCTATTATCAAATAACTACTATTATATTTACCTATACTATGCTACTACTTACATCACTAATTATTTCTGGCTGCATCAATTCGTCGGACATTTCGACTACAGCACGGATAACAGGTTTCATTAATTGTTCATCCATATTATCAAAATCTTCATAACGACGGCGTTTGGCACGATTAGCTACTTGTACCACAACACGATAACGATTAGATGCAGCTCTGATCAGCTCTTCAGACCTACGACTTAGTTCTGCGGAATCAATACTAGATTGCTTTTCTATGTGCATAAATTTTATTACCCTGTATAGTTTAATCGGTCATCTCTTATGAGTTCAGTCATCAGTTAACATTTTTAACAGGTTTGTTTAAGACCACTAATATATTTTGAAAAGCGCGTGATGGTTTTTGATAGCCACTTGTTAATAACCCATCATATACCTGAGTAACTGTTTGTTGTTAACCTATTCAAGATTACCTAGCCTTTGGTAAGTCTTTAAACCATATTAGTAGACTCTTAGTCAACTACGATGAGTCACATTTGGAGTAAAACACTTATATTATAGTAGCATTTTTTCTGTAATAAGTAAAGGTGATTAACTGTCTAATATATATTTTTTGTTCTCTGTTCTCGAAATTAGGTGGTCAATGCTAATATTTTTAGTTAAAATTCAATCAATATTAATAAATTTATACTAATATTATCAATTTTTATTGCTTATGTTATTAGCTACTCCTTCGACTGTAAAGCGCTTTTCTCAGACTCATCATCATCCCCTAAAAATAGTTGCTTTGGGAGACAGTTTAGTTTATGGTTTTGGTGATTATGAAGGTGGTGGATGGGTAGAGAGATTACGACGGCAGTGGATGTTGCCAGACAGTCCTGGTCATGTGCTGTATAATCTTGGAGTTCGAGGAAACCGTGTTTTACAAGTAGAACAACGCCTGGAACATGAGTTTCGCCATCGTGGAGAATTAAGAAATCGTCAACCAGATATTATTATTCTTTCGGTTGGGGTAAATGATTCTGCTAGAGTCCAAAGACCAGATGGACGTTACTATACTGATTTTTCCAAATTTAAAACAATTTTAGATAATTTATTGGATACATCAAAACAACTTTGTCCTGTACTATTTGTGGGAATGGTTCCTGTTAATTTGGAGAAGATGCCTTTTCAAGATTGTTTATATTATAGTCACGAGGATCAATTTATATATAAAGAGGCGACTCGGTTGGCTTGTTTAAAGCGAAAAATTCCTTATTTAGATGTGTTTGAAAAATGGTTAAGTAGGGGCGAAAATTGGTGGAGATTACGTCTTTGTGCAGATGGCATTCATCCTAATGTCGCAGGTTATAAAGCTCTATTACAGGATGTATTGGACTGGGAATATCTGAATTTATTAACTAGCTAAGGTTAGTTTGAAGAGAAAGGAATAATGAGGTTTACTCGCCAGATCCTATTAACTAAGTGAGGAAGCAGGAAATTATGTAAGCATTTCCTACGGAATGCTGGGCAAGCAGCTACCTCACTATTAGTTATTCCTAAGTCATGCTTACTTGACTAAATCAATATTGATTAGCTTTTTTTACTTGTTTATGGCTTTGTTGCACAAAAGATGATGTTTAGGGTAAAAATAAAGAAGTTAAGATGGTACACAAAATACAGTCAGTAGGTATGAGTAAATCTAAGTCCTTGTATCGGCTCAAAAACTGGTCTGAGTATGATGCATCCTTAAAACAGCGAGGGAGTTTCACTTTTTGGCTGACTCCGGAGGTGATTCCGGAGTGGCTTAATCAGAAAAAAACTGGACCTAGGGGAGCATCTAATAACTACAGTGACACGGCCATTGAATTTATGGTGACTATACAATCCTGGTTTAGTCTGGCTGGACGACAGACGCTGATGTTTTGTGGAACCTATATTTGAATTGATGGACTTAGATTTACCAGCTACCTTTCCATAGCACCGTATCCCGTCGCTGACAAAAACTGAATGTTCAACTGCCAGTTATACCAACGCTCTGAAGCTATTGATCTGGTAGTAGACTCTACAGGGGTGAAAGTTTATGGAGAAGGTGAATGGAAAACAAGAGTTCATGGTAGTGGTAAACGGCGTACATGGGGTAAACTACATCTGGGAGTAAATTAAGCGACTGGGGAGATAGTGAGTGGGGTAGTGAGTACCAATGATGTGAGTGATGACCAAATATTTTCTGACCTATTAGATGGAGTAGATGGGGAAATAGCCCAAGTATCAGGAGACGGAGCCTATGATAAGTATAAGTGTTATGAGAAAGCTAGGCAACCAGGATCAAAGACAACTATTCCACCCAGGAAAAATGCAGTAATAGGTCAACTAGGCAACTGTAAATGTCCACCTCATCCCTGGGATGAAAACCTGAGAATAATTAGAATTGTAGGACGCAAGAAATGGAAGGGTGAATGTGGTGATCACCGACCCTCGTTGTCGGAAACCACCATGTTCAGGCTCAAAGTTCTTTTTGGAGGCAAGTTACGAAGACGAAAATTTGACAATCAGTCAGTGGAGTTATATCATGTTCGGACGGGTCAGTTATAATAAAATTTAAGGACTCCGGGTACCGACAGTACCAAAGAAATACTGAAATTATCAATGCTTTTCTCCAATATTTTCTATGTATTCCTCCTTTCTTCCCTCCTGACTCCTGAATCCTGACTCCTGAGGACTCACAACAGTTATTTATAAGTATTCAACCGAACATGATATTATTCATACAATGTTCCATGGTCAACGTGATGATTGGCGTAGGGTAAGCCGCAGAGCTACAAAGTAGAAATCTAGTTAACTTCCAACCAAGGGAGTTTTTTGCGATGCCGGAACGGATCGCGGAGCGAATCCCTACTTTCATCCAACAAAGCCCTTGTTTATCATAAACTGACTGTTGACATCTTGCCAGGCTTAAAGGCAAGGGTATTCCTACCGATCCGAAGCTCCTCGGTGGGTTGAGGTTTTGCTGATGCAAAGCTCCGCTAACACAGGCTGCAACTTACTATACGCAAGTCTTATACTTGCCTCCGCGTCCGTTTTTTATCTCGGACTGCCCGTCCGCTACTAGTAACAAAAATATAACATATGTATTCAAAAAAAACAACTAAAAAGTCGCCCGCTTATGGGCGAGGCTTTAAACCCAATTTTTCGGTAATAGTTATCTAAAAATTTATATCCAATCATAAATCAAATATATATTATTAGCAAATTAAGCGGCGTTGCTGAGTGGTAATGATTTTGAGATTAACTTTGGGCGCAAAACATCAGTTTTTCAATTTTACCTTCAGCTAATAGACATCTCCAAGAATCAAAAATCAATATCTATATCCCAAAGAAATTATCAATTCTTTACGCCTACTGCCTACAGCAAAGCTGCCTACTCCCTATGGGTGGAGTAGATGTCTAATTATGATTACATTTAAGCAACGCCACTTTTAAAGCTTGTTTCTAATACTTTAATTTGTTGTAGACAATGTATGTTGAAAATCATTTATATGATGATTGATTTCAAAACTTTTTTATTCTATTACTTAGATTGATAAATTATTGGTAAGCATTCAGCCGTCAGCTATCAGCTATCAGCTATCAGCTATTGCTTTTAGTACGCATTCAAAGCTGTATTAATTGAGCTAGAATTAAATCTTACTACAAAAGACCTTAAAATCTATATTCATTTAAACTCCATCCTGAAAAGGAGTGTCTTATTGCTGAGAGTTGACTGCTAATAGCTGAATACTTACAATTATTGTTTACTAAGGCGATCGCCTGTCTTCTTAATTATTCTGTTTTTCAATGATTTCCTATTTTTAGATTATTAATTTATCTCTGGCCAAATAATTAAAATTTAAAGCCTTTTATTTACAGCGGTTTTCATTTTGGTAAACCACAGTAGGGATGTTCCATGGAACGTCTCTAATATATTTTGCTTGTGACGATGTGGTTTATTGATTTGAAAAGCGCTGTAAATAAAAAATAAAGAAAAAAATTATTGTCGCCAATCCCTTCTTAAAAGAAAAAGTAATGATTAATTATTCTGGAAACCATCTATATTTATACTCTTATTAAAGAGTAAATATATTGCTTGATCATTTTACTTTGATTGAAGTTATGGAATAGCAATAATTGAAATCTTAATAGACAGCATCTTCACTTATTTATGTTGTACAACTGACCGGGTAAATATTTTTTGCTTGTTCTCTCTCCGGCCTCCCCATCTTACCTACTCCCTCACACCATCAATATATCTACTTCCAGAGAGTAGGAAACTGCTATATATTACAATAATTAAAGTCAAACTTATAAAAAACATATTTTCCTTTATTCCTTCTTCCTTCCACAAAAATATGAATCAAGAAAACTGGTTAAAAATATTAGAACAAAATCGAATAATTGCCGTTCTTCGTGCCTCAGAAATCGAGATAGGTATGAAAATGGCAAAAGCAGTTGCTGCTGGTGGTATACGCATAATAGAAATCACTTGGAACAGTCATAAAGCATCAGAATTAATTACTTTACTCCGCTCTGAATTACCCACTTGTATAATTGGCACAGGCACATTATTAACCATAGAAGAGTTACAAAAAGCACTAAAAATTGGTTGCAAATTTATCTTTACGCCACATACTAACCCTGCTATGATTCAAACAGCAAAAATAGCAGCAGTTCCGATTATTCCCGGCGCTCTTTCTCCCACAGAAATATTAACTGCTTGGCAAGCAGGAGCTAGCTGTGTTAAAATATATCCTATCTCAGCAGTAGGAGGCGCAACTTATATCACAAGTTTGCAAGGACCTTTAGGAGAAATTCCTCTAATTCCTACTGGTGGAGTCACCTTAGAAAATGCTAAAGAATTTATCAAAGCAGGTGCAATTGCTGTAGGTTTATCAGGGAAATTATTTCCCAAAGATTTAATAATTGCTCAAAATTGGGAAGCGATCGCGAGACAAACTCAGGCTCTAGTTAGAGAACTTTCAGCAAACAATTGAATCTGAAAATTAATCAAAATAATCTACTTCTCAATTACACCATTTAAGTATAAAACATGAAAAACTTAGTTAGTTCTAAAAAATGGTATCAAGTTGGTAAAATATGTGCTGCTACAGCACTAACTATTACAACTTTTTTATCCTGGTCAATACCAACTAAAGCTAGTGGATGGGAAAATCTAATTGCCACGAGAATGTTAGAATTACAACAATCAGCGGAACGTTGGATTTCAATTGACTTATCAACCCAAAGATTAATTGCCTGGGAAGGAAATAAAGTAGTTTATGCAGTCGTAGTTTCCACAGGTAAATCATCAACTCCTACTCGCTTAGGTACTTTCAGAGTACAAACAAAATATCGCACTGCCAGAATGACCGGAGCAGATTATGACGTGCCCGACGTTCCTTATACTATGTATTATGATGGGGGAATGGCGATTCATGGTGCTTACTGGCATAATATGTTTGGTACCCCAGTTAGTCACGGTTGTACGAATGTAGCAGTCAATCACGCCAAATGGTTATTTAACTGGGCATCAGTGGGGACACCTGTAGTAGTACATGAGTGAAAGAAAAAAGGGCGTTGCTGAAGCGCGTGTATGATATTAATTTTAATTACTTAGGAGGACTGAGTCAGGAGAAAGAAAAGTGCTTTTCCTGAAATTAAGTAAAGAGAACATCTAATTTTGCCATTCAAAGAATGACTCTTAATTTACCTAAATTACTAAATTATTTATTTCATACCTCAAATCACCAAGGCCGAAAAAAGTAACAAAAAATATATATGCGTATTCTAGCCATCGGAGATATTCACGGTCATTCCAGAGCATTTGATACATTGATTGCAGCAGTTAAGCCACGATTAGAGGATGTTATTATTACTCTTGGTGACTATGTAGATAAAGGTCCAGATTCTCAAGGAGTGATTAATCGATTAATTGCACTTTATGAAACTGGCCAACTTGTAGCCTTACGTGGCAACCATGAATTAATGATGATGAGGTCTCGTGATTGTTCGCAATATGAAGTTCGCTGGCATAATTCTGGTGGAAAGGAGACTTTAGCTTCTTATTCAAAATCTGGTAAATCTCAACTAAAACATATTCCAGACGAACATTGGTATTTCCTTGAGAATATCTGTGTAGACTGGTGGGAGTCGGATGAACATTTTTTTGTTCATGCGAATGCTGCTCCCGATCTATCTCTGAATGAGCAGTCAGAGTACAAGCTTTTTTGGGAAAAACTTGATAACCCCATGCCTCACTTTTCAGGAAAAACAATGGTTTGTGGTCACACAAGTCAAAAAAGTGGTAAACCTCTTAATGTCGGTAACACTATTTGTATTGATACCAGAGTTTATGATGACGGTTGGTTGACTTGTTTGGATGTCAGTAGTGGTAAACTTTGGCAGGCAAATAAAAAAGGTAAGTTGAAAACAGCGTTAATAGATGATTTTGCAACTCGTCAAACATAAAAAACGATGGGAGGAAAGTTCCCGGAAGATTTATCCCCTGATTTAATAACGACTCGCGGGTAATAAAGTGGCGTTAATTTCCGGTTTGGTTTTCAATGTACCTCCTAACAGTCTCTGTCGAAGCATTGCCAGTAGTTGCACAGAAAAAGCTTGGTGTCCAGAGGGTAGGTGATTTCAGCAGTCTAGGAAATTCTTTTCTCAAGTGATGCGAAGCTCTACCTTTGACGCGCTTGATAATTATTGATAGTGCAAAAGTTAGGATCGACTTCTAGGAAGAGATGAACATGGTCTGGCATAATTTCTAGTGCTATCAACCTCCAGTTGTTCTCAGTACATAGCTCAAAAATAATCTCTTGGAGCCTTTGTTTGACATCCCCTACGCGGTTTAGCGGGTGATAAAGCCTTTGACTGAGAGAGGAATAGAAGTAGTGATTCCACCGAAAAAAAATCTAAAAGAACTCCGTAATTATGATCGAGTCTTATACAAAGTACCTCATCAGATCAAAAATTTTTTCGCCAAACTCAAACAGTATCGAGCGATCGCCACAAGGTATGACAAGGGTTCAGTAAACTTTCTAGGAGGAATTTATGAGGAATTTATTTGGTAGCTTCAGTCATTTTATTGCCATAGCGATCATCATCTTCCTTGATCATATAATGGCTATATTCTAGAGTTTAGACTAACTATAGCAGTGCATTCTGGCAGATTTACACATTATTTTTTGTAAACCTTTTCGCTTACTGCACTTTGAGTTGGAAGTTGTAAATACCTGAGGGAGCAGCGCTGTACCCAAAAATAACACCGTACAGTCTAGTATAATCTCATGTGCGATCGCTACTGAATACCAGCAAAGTTGATGGTTAACAAATATTAGAGTTGTCGCTAAATAAAGGGAAAAAATAACTCTAACCTAGACATAGCAATAATTCCCAGCATTTTTGCCATCCAATAGCTACAATCCTTACAGAACAAGGTTTTTGGGGAATTTTTAAGTTATAAAGCGACAAGTCTATTAATATAGCAATGAGCGCTGGTATATTTACAAATTGCAGGAGATGCCCAATAGCTAAAAGTCTTATATTATAGGCAATTTATCCCCCCTGTTGCCTGTTGCCTGTTGCCTGTTGCCTGCGCACAGCGCTATAAATCAAATTTCAGAAAAAGGGAGAAAATTGAAAAGCAATTAAATAGAAACATAACTCTCCCTGATGAATACTAACATAAATAGACTGCAAAAATTTAGGACTGATACCTACAATTTACTTGGGTTTGCTCAGGATTCCACTTATGATTTAATCCATGCAGTTTTAACCACGCTTAACAGCCAATGAATTGGCTGATTTTTCCCTTTCACCTTGATTTCAAAGACAATGGCCTTCTACTTATGAATCCTTATCTTCCGTGAGCTTAAGCCTCAAAAAAACTTAAGCCCTGGAAGGGTCGCACAATCAATGTTCGGACTTTTAGTCAAGATTAGAACCCCTGCTAAAACTGCCAAACCCCGTGGAAAATCCACTGGTTGGAAAACAGGTAAAGTCAGAAGTAAAAGAACCCGTTATCCTGTAGTAAAAAAACGAAAAAGTCCCACAAAAAAAACCAAAAATCTGAAAACTTAGACTCAATTTTTGGTTAATTTACCTTCTTTTTTCACCCAAAACA
Organism: Okeania sp. SIO2F5; assembly: GCF_010692685.1. Taxonomy (NCBI): domain Bacteria; kingdom Bacillati; phylum Cyanobacteriota; class Cyanophyceae; order Oscillatoriales; family Microcoleaceae; genus Okeania; species Okeania sp. SIO2F5. The sequence goes on from NZ_JAAHGU010000005.1 coordinate 73,720, forward strand.
ATCTTGGGAAATTTTGTCTTAGTCTAAACTCCAGTAATTTTATGATCTGAAAATTTAAGAATCTACTATAGCAATCCTATTTCATATCATGTCCGATTATATACTTAGACTTTGATGAAAGGGAGATAGAGAACATAAGTTAGAAGGAAGAAGGGTTTCCTCCAATTGTGACGTAATTTTACACACTAAGGATACTACCGGACATGATATCAGTTGCGGGTAACAATATCTTGGAATTTAGGGAAAACCTTAACTGGGAATAAGGGGAAAAGTTTCAGAATTTTTATCTATACTGAGATTTTTGACAAATCATTTAGGATTGCTATATTAGTTAGAATCTAAAAGTAGTCCGTAATGTTGTCACCCAAATAGTATCATTAAAATCATCGTGATTCGGATTAGTAATCACAAATAAACCAGGAGTAACAGAGATATTATCATTAAGTTGGAAGCGATAAATTGCTTCTATAGCAATGAGCGCTGGCATCTTTACATATTACATAAATATTGATAATGTAACATAAAAGTAACTGTATGAGCTGTATTTTTCATAAATTAGGCGATCGCTAAAGGTTAAAGTTTTAAGGATGCGTACTGCTCCATGGCCTCTGGAGTCAGCCAAAAAGTGAGACTCCCTCGCTGCTTTAAGGAGGCATCATACTCAGACCAGTTTTTGAGTCGATACAAGGACTTGGAGTTGGATTTAGACTTACTCTTACTCATATCTGCTGAGTGTAGTTTCGTGTACCATCTTGACTTCTTTATTTTTACCCTAAACATCATCTTTTGTGCAACAAAGCCAATCACGATTGATAAAATATAAAATACTGAGCGTCAAATTCCCCATTTTTCCATTATCATCAGCTCCTTTTAATGACGACTAATTTTGATTTGAATCAACACCAACAATGAGAATACCATCTGGTTGTAGTGGTTGTAAAATTATTTCAAAAAATTTCAGGCAATTATTTGTAGAAAGATTGGTAATTGTACTTCCTTTAAAAAAACTACGGGTTTAGTAAAGTTTTTAATCAGATCGATTTTCTTAATAAAGTCTGTATTGATTTTCTCAACTGATATTTCTGGTAACTCTCGGCTTAAAATTTCCTCACTCTGATCCAGATAAGTTTGACACAAATCTATAGGAACATAGCTTTTCAATTGTTTAATTTCTTTAAGGAAGGGCAGACTTTTATTTTTGAAAGCTATATCTGTACCCAGACCAAATTCTATAACATTAGATCCTGGTGGAACATAAGCAGCTATTTGGCTAGCCTTATTATTAATTAATTTGATTTCTTCCTTGTAAAGATAATAATTTAAATTTTGAGATATTAGTTCTTGGTAACATCCTTCACCATTGGCAGAATCGTCCTCAATATTAGGAGTACTGTACAAATAAGGAGCTAGATTTTCTTCCTGTTGCTGCAAAAATAGAGATTTTACATCACAAAGAAATGAGGTTTGAAAGTCTGTCATAATGATTTTTCTTTGTAAGTAAAATATAATAATACTATAGAACTTCTCATTTGATGAATAAAAAAAACAGTGGATATGATACTTTTAGATTTTTTGCCTAATTTTAACTAGCTATCAGCTATTAGCTAGCCTCCTACAGAGGAACTACGTTAACAGCTATCAGCTTAAAAACTTGTGCATAGATAATTGTATCTGTTTGCGGAGCATTCCGTCAGGAAACGCTTTTAAAATTATTTCTTGCTGACAGGAACCATTTTCCCATTATTAATTAATTTATACTTAATGCCACGCCATACTACTGTACGCTTAGTCAACGCTAGAGCAAAAAATATTAAACCAAAAAGATCGCGCAAAGGCAATAAGTAAAGACTTTTTAAACCTTCAGCATCTTTCAACTCTTTTAAAATTATCCCACTGGTCAGAAGTCGTAAACCAATTGTAATCCCTAATACTCCTAGTCCCAATAAGTCTCCCATTCGTGCCACAGCGAAGAAAATAGCAAAAGGTACTGCTCGGATTAATATAGTTGCAATAAATGGCCCAGAACGTGCTAAATATGTATTCTGATCCCAATAAATTTGATGAGTCCACCATTGTCGCCAATTCTTCAAGTCTACAACTACATCAATAATATAAGGTAAAAGCACCATTTTTTTCCCAGAAGTCCAAACCCTCCGTCCAAGTTCGTAGTCTTCTACAAGATAATTTGCTAGACTCTCTAAACCACCAAGTTCTTGTAGTGTGGTTTGATTTATGGCTATGGAAGGTCCCAAACAAGCATTGGATGCTCCCGTAACTGCTGCAAATATCACGCTAGGAATAAAGTCTGCATTCATGGTTAATAGTTCCATCTTCTCAAACCATCGGTAGGCACTTTTGGCTTTAAAGAGAGTACAGACACATCCCACGTCGGGATTGGATAGAGGAGCTATGATATTTTTGATATAGTCAGGTTTGAGATTTGTGTCACTATCGCTGATAATAATGATATCGTGGTGTGCCTCAGCTATGGCACCAAGTAAATTATTGACTTTACCATTAGCTCCTCCTTGAACATTGCTAATGACAACGAAAATCTTCTGAGTGTCTACTTCTGCTTGAATATCCTCAAGAATAGGGAGGGCTAAATCTTCAGGGTCTTGAACTGAATAAATTACCTGATACTCAGGCCAATCTTGAATAGAAATGCTACGCAGGTTTGACTTGAGGTCTTTTTCAATACCTCGTACTGGTTTCAGTACAGTGACAGGTGGGTGAAATTTTTCTGTGGCATTTATGTCTGGGGTGGTTTTCCTCAAAAATTGTCTAGTAGTCCATACACTGAGGATTGAATATACAGAACCACCGACTATCGGTATCAGGCAAATTATTTGAAGCACCTCTACAGGGGTTAACATTAATTAATTCTTGTTTTCAATTTTTCAATTCAAGTATAGTTATGTAATTATAATTTAGCAACAGTAGCGATCGCTCGCCAATTTGCTCTAGCCTCGAAAAAACAAAATAAATAATAATACCATGAGATTTTCCCATAATATCATGTGCCTCTTCCAGGGGAGCTACGCTATCGGTTGAACAGTTATAAATAATTTTTAGAAGTGAGATGGGGAGAGGAGGGAGAAAATATATGAGGGTGTTTTTCTCATATTATTAATCACTATAATTGTACTGTTTGTCCATGATCTGGGAAAGTGGCGAAACTATACTGAGGAAAAAAATCATGTATGGCAGCAACTATTTTAAATACATCACCCATCCAAGCAGCACTTTTTTCCCCAGAAAAATTCTGTATTTGTCGGCAACGCTGTAGTGATGATTGTGCTTGAGCATAACTTCTCGGACAAGTATCATCAATTAACTATATAGTTTTTGAATGTGCCACAGCAAGGAAAGCACAAAAGTCTCGAAAAGTTTGTTCAAAAGTATGGAGACCATCTAAGTAAATTAAATCAAATGACTCAAACTCTTTGGCATAACTTCTAAAAAATTCATCACTGGAAACTTCTAGAAAGACCACTTTTCAGTGGCATATTTATCCTTATTTAATCTGAACTGAGGATCGACGGCAACTTTATTGGTAATATTTACTGCATTAAAAGTTATACCTTTTGATACTCTTATTTCTAGATATCTGGATGATTGATTAATACTAGCAAGCTTGTTGAGGCGATCGCTGCGACTTTTAATGAAACATAACCCTCATCAGTGAACAGAGTCTCAAAATACTTTTCTCCTGCTATAACTCCACTAAAAGGGATATGATTTATTCCTCAAAAAAGCCGTTGTGGTTGATCTTTTCTCAGGTTATTTGTTAACTCAAAAATCCTGTGCTGTAGTTTTTCTAAATAAGAGAAATACCATTTCTTTTGTCCAAGTGTTAGCTCACTACCCGGTTCTGGAATGATAAGATTTTCAAAAATACAGTGGTTATTTGTAACTAAAACACATTTAGCTAGCGGTATGCCTATAATTTCTAGTATTTGAGTAAACCATAAAGGAAAAGTATATTCAGCTAGGGAGGTATTGGGGGGTTGTGAAATAGTAAAAACAATGCCATCATGAATACTGATATCAAATGCCCAAAGACGATGAATACTTTCAGTCAAAGCGTGCCCAAAGTGTGGATGAAAAGGACCTCCGTAGATATATGTACCATGGTAAGTTTTTGAACTATCAATCTGATGAGTATCACTGTTGTCGCTGCCAAGATTATTTTTTTCATTCACTTCTATGAACTGATCTAAGTAGACTATTTCTTGCTCTAGACTACCACCGCGTTGATGACGGAATATTTTTTCTTGATCTAAATTGATATTGCTTCGTCGATGACGGAATATTTCTGGCATATTATTGGGAAAAACTACACCCCCTGACCACTTATTATGTTGTTCCTGAATCTGAATGGGTTTGACTATGGCATTGTGTATTTTGAACAATCGATTTTGCTCATCTGAATGCTCTAACAGTTTCTCACTCTTAATCTACCTTGAACTTAGTTTGGTCAGACTTAGTTTCCTCCAACTCCTTCTTTAATTGAGACTTTGACTCTGACTGCTCTTTCTCTTTCAACTGAGTTTCCTGAAGTTGAGAATAATACTTCTCCAACACATCCATTGTTTCACTTAACTGAGACTGCGACTGCTCCAATAACTGCTCGGTTTCCCGCAACTGAGACTTAGTTTCCTCCAACTCTTTGTGCAACTCCGAGTCCGATCGTGGCTGTTGTTGTTCCTGTTTCTCTCTCAACTGAGCTTGCTGCAATTGTGATTGAGATTGCTCCAATACTTCCATTGTCTCACTTAATTGCAACTGATACTCATCTAACAACTGCTCAGTTTCCCGCAACTGAGACTTAGTTTCCTCCAACTGTTTGTGCAACTCAGACTCTGACCCCGACTGCTTCTGTGCTAACTCTGCCTTAACCTGCTCCAACTCTTCCTGCTTCTCCTGCAACTTTCCTTGCAACTCTTCCAATGTCGCCATCGTTTGCTCCATTTGAGACTGATACTCTTCCAACACTCCCATCGCCTCACCTAACTGCGACTGGGACTCCTCCCATAACTGTTTGGTCTCCTGCAACTTGGACTTGGTTACTGCCAATTCCTGCTTAACTTCTCCATCTGATTCTGACTGCTGTTGCTCTCCTTTCTCCTTAAACTGATATAACTCAAAGTGGGTTTGCTCCAACTCTCCTAATACCTCATCTAATTGAGATTGCGTCCGCTCCAACTCTTCTCTGACATCATGCAACTCGGACTTAGTTTGATCCAACTCTTGTTGAGTTTGTTGCCATTTAGCCTTAGCTTCTTCTAGTTCTTTTTCTGTTGTTGCTGCCATTAATTTATATTCCCCTTAATTTCTTCAAATATTACCAATATCTTGATAAAATCAAATTCTAAAAATAAGTTAACTATACTGAGTAAGTGACTTTATCCTACCTCCATTTGTTCCCAATATTCCGGATTTAATTTCTTCTGTTGAATATTTATGTAGTATTTTTGCTCATGTTTTATTTGTCTAATTTTATTTAATTAAATCTGTCTTCTACTCACTTATTTTTCACTACTTACCAAAACTTTCTGCTGAATTTTCATAGTGCGCTTCATCAATTTTTGCCATTCTTCAGAATTTGTCAGCTTTTCACTATCTAACTCTAGACCTTTTTGCTGAGAGAAATTAGCAAAACTATCTAACCATTCCATTACTATTTCTGTCCGAGAGTTTTCAGTATATTTCAAAGATTTCTGAAGGCACTCTTGCATTTCAAGCAAATTACCTTTTTGATAAGCATACCAAGCTTCCCAAACTAATAGTTGATATTCTGTTTGACTCTCGGATTTATAATTTATTAGAATGGCTTGTTGATACTGCAATTTTTCTAATTCTGACTGAGTTTGTGTTAGTTGAGACTTTGTTTTAACTAATTCTTTTTGTGCATTTTGTTGTTGAGATTGAGATTGTTGCAATAATATTTCTGTCTGCCTCCATTGAGTCTTAATTTGTTGCAATACTGTCTGATTTTCCTGTAATTGTAGTTGCTGTTTTTTTCGTTCTTCATCAGTTTGATATAGCTGATTTTGAAACTCTTTTAATAATGTTTTTGTCTGTTTCATTTGAGAGTGAGATTGTTGCAATAGTATTTCAGTCTGTTGAAGTTGTGAATTAGACTCTACTAATTCTGTTTGAATCTCTTGCATTTTTAGGTTGTTGCGCTTCAATTCTTGCTTTATTTTATGTAATTGAGATTTAGATTTTTCCCATTCCTGCTGATTTTTTTGAATTTCTTTTAGTTGTGTTTCTGACTGTTGCAATATTGTTTCATTTTGTTTGAGTTGAGAGTTAGATTCTGTTAACTCGGCTTGAGTTTGATTTAGCTGAGATTGAGTTTCTTGTAATTCTTGGCTAGTTTTTTGTAGTTCAGATTCAGACTTTTCTAACTTTTGTTCATGCTTTTGTAGTTGAGAATTAGATTCTGTTAACTGAGACTGGTAATATTCCCACTCTTCTTGAGTTTGGTGTAACTGATGTTTATAAACTACTAATTCGTCTCTAGTTTCACATAAATTATGTTTTGTTAATCCTAATTCTGCCTGAGTTTGTTTCAGTTGTGAGTGGGAGTTTTCTAATTCTGTCTCTACATTGTTTAACTGTTCTTGATATTGTTGTAAACTCTTCTCATTTGCCATTAACTTAACCTGAGAATCTTCCCAGTCTTCTTGAGTTTGGTGTAGCTGATTTTGGCAAACCTTTAATTTAGCTTGAGTCTCATACAAATTATGTTTTACTTTCCCTAATTCTGCTTGAGTTTGTTTATTTTGTGATTCGGACTTTTCTAACAATACTTCTGTTTTTTCTACCTGAGATTGAGATTTTTGCCATACTGATTCTGTTTGCTGAAGTCTATAAGTAAATTGTTCTAGTTCTTCTTGTGTTTGATGTAGTTGTGACTGATTTTGTACTAGCTCTCCTTGAGTTTGGTGTAGTTCAGATTTTGTTTGTATAAGTTCTTTTTCTATTTGATCAAATCTGGTTTGAATATGTTCAACTTTTTTCAGTTGAGACTGAGTTTCTTCTAATACTGTTTCTGTGTGGTGGAGTTGTTTTTGAGATTCTAATAATGTTGTTTCGGTGGTATCGAGTTGAGAAGCATATTTTTCTAACTCATCTCGTGTTTGTGTTAATTGAGACTTAGTTTGTGTTAGTTCTAATTGACTTTGTTGGTATTGATTTTTATATTTTTCTACCTCTGCTAATAATTTTTTATTCTGACTTTCTACACTACATAAATTCATCCAGTCTTGAAAAGCCCAAATTCTATAGGGAGATGATTTGATGTTTTCTTGCCAGGAAAAGTCTGGTATTTCATCGGCTGGTTTCCAGGCTCTTGCTTCTAATTCCTGGTACATTTCTATAGCTTCAGGAAAGTAATAATCTATGAGAGTGGATCTATGATCGTCTGCTGATAATTGATTATTAAATAATGATGGTTCGTAGATATTGGCAGTGGGATAATTAAAGTTTGTCTTAAATTTTTGATTAATTGCTTCAATAAATACTTGTTGGTTATTTATGATTGTTTGAATATTTGTCAATAGACAATAATTAGCAGCATGATTATAAAAATTAATAATTTTTTGATTGTAGTGTAACCATAATTTTACTGCTAATTCTGGTTGACTTTGAAATATTTTATCTTGCCGACTATACAGAGAATTAACTACTTCCCAAGGAGAACGATAAACTAATAAAAATTTGGCATTTGGCAGTAGATTTGCCCAAAAATCTAGAAATAAAGTTGTACGGGTTTCTTTCCATCCCCAATTTCCACTTATAGAATTTTTGGCGATAATTTCTTTTGCTATTTCTACAAAATTTTCTTCTATATCTATTTTTTCTTGGAGAGTCCAACCATCTGCATCTATTCCTTGAGATTCTAATACTTGTTTATGAAATTCATAGAAGTCTAAATTTTCAAAATATCCTTGAGGATTAGCTTCTGTTCCCTCTGTTAATTTCCGACCAATATGTAAACCAGAACCTTGGAGGATGGAAGCTGTTAAAGAACTTCCTGAATGGTGCATACTGGTAATAATTAGAGTTGATTTTTCTGTTTTTTGCATCATATAGATTTTGATTATGTATTAGTTATTAATATTACTATATAATTTTTTTGATCGTCTTGTTAACTTTTTGGCATATTGATTAACTGCTTTAAGTCTTCTACCATTATAGATTTTAGGCTGGTGGTTCGGTAAGTTTGTGCTTAAAGTTGCCAGATTGTTTAATCCTAAATCGATAGCTACTATCCTAGTTTGAGTTAAAGGTTCTGTTTCTATTTCCTGTTCGTAAACTACCTCAATTATCTCAGCATTTTTTTCGGAATAATTCTAACTTTTTCTGATTTTTTAACTCTTATTTTTTAAATAAATATTAGTTTTACTAAGGCGAATTAATCCTTTTTTTAAAGCTTTTTGACTAAGAGCTTGATTATGATAAATTACCACATATCTACCATTACTTCTATCTCCAGCATTACCTTGATAATTAAGATTTTTTGGCCTCACTTTAAATTTACTTGGGAAAGCTTTATCTTCTCGGTAAGCACTATAATAACTTTGCCATACTTTAAGAACCATTCTGAGAACTTCTTGACTAACTTTACGAGGTAAAACTCTTAGTATATAACTATTTTTGATATGATAATAAACAGTAGTAGCATCCGTTTTTGACCGGTAAAAAAGTTTTGACAATCTAAATAATTCGCAGCATTGTAGAGATTTTTCGTCAAAAAAGATAAACCATCGCCCTCGGCGAAAAGTGAATGATTTTTTTTGATCAAATAATATTCTACTAAGAGCATAATTGTTTATATACTTGAGTCGGTCAGAAAAAAAAATTAACTAAAACTAAATATTTTGTCAACTACCAAAATAAAAAGCTATGTTTAAGTATATCTGACTATATTTTTCTTTCAACTTTACTATACAAAATTTGCGAACTTAAACAGGTCTAATATTAATTAGGATCAGTTAGTACCGCTATATAATTTTCACTTCCAATACCATTATTCATATAGATTTGTCAATGATTTATATTAATTTTTTGGTTGTTAGCATTTATCCATTTTTGTCTGAATTTTCAGTTAGGACAGACTCAAATAAATTTAGTCTTATTTTGATTTACCTAATTTTATCATCTTCTCGATCCACTAAGAAAATCTGATTAAGTTCCGACTTTTGACTTAAGCTAAGACACATTTAGATTTTATGTTCTCTGTTAAACCTTAAGGGTTTACTTTTACAAATAACTTACAGCAGTTTCCCACTTTCCGTAGGTACAAAATTTTGGGTAGTAGGCAACAGCTCATCTAGCGAAACAAAAGAGGGAATAGAAATTAATCTAAAACTGTACCTCACCATCCATCAAAAGTGCTGTATATATAGCAATATAATTTAAGTTGTGAGTATTGGAAACTTTTAGGGAACAGGGGACAGGAAACAGAGAAAGAAGAAAAAAACGTATCATCTGAATATGATAACTGCTATATTCTATACTTTTAAGGAACAGTCAAATTATCACAAATGATTTATAATTGCTATAGTTTAAATGCTTAAGGGCTTACAATCAAACTGTTTCTTGATAAAAATTCAGCCTATAATAAAATTTTTAATTTACTCTGGTAAATTTAGTAATATTGCCTCAAGTAAGTGACATAGGAAAACATTTACTATATGATGTTAACTACATTAGGTTAATTTTATTCTATCGAAATTGATAGGAATAATCAACCTACTAAAAAACTGTAGAATATCAACAGTTAATCAGCAATATTACCCAATCCATAACTATCAAATAAAGGATTTTTTCAATAATAATGTCAACCTCAACAATAGCAACAGAAACAGAAAGCAGTGTTCACTATCTTCATACTGCGAATAAACTACTCAGAGAAGGTGATTTAGCAGAAGCTGTTGATGCTTACCAACAAGTAATTAAACTTAATCCTAAATCAGTAGTAGCTTATCAAAACTTGGGAGAAGCTCTTAGTTTACAGGGAAATTTAGAAGCAGCAGCAAATATATATCACCAAGGAATTCAACTGCAACCAAACTATCCTTGGTCTTACTATAATTTAGGAGAAATTTTAATTAAACTAGATAGATTTGATGAGGCAGTTATTTATCTAAATCAAGCGATTGAAATTAATTCAGAATTTCCCAAATTTTATAGTAGTTTGGGATTTGCTTTGGCAAAACAAGGATTATTTGATGAGGCAATAGTTGCTTATCGTCATGCTATTGAAATTGATCCAAACTTTGCTTTAGTTTATCAATATTTAGGGGAAACTCTAGCAAATAAAAAAGAGTGGAATGAATCCATAGATGCTATTAATCAAGCTATTGAAATTAATCCTTATTTGCCAGAATATCATTTTAGTTTAGGTAAGGTTCTAGAAGACTCTGGTCAACTCGAACAAGCGGTTATTTCTTACCGTCATGCTCTTGATTTAAACCCAAATTTACCAGAAGCTTGCTATTATATTGGTCTAGGTTTAACTAAGTTACAAAAATGGGAAGAAGCCATTGATGCTTGTATGCAAGCTATTTCCCTAAATCTCAAAAATGCCGAAATTTATCATCATTTAGGAGCAGCTTTAGTCCAACTCAAAAAATGGGAAGAAGCTATTGCTGCCTATCAAAATGCAATTGAATTTAATCCTAATTCAGCAATAATTCATCATCAGTTAGCTTATGCTTTTGCTCAACTCAAAAAATGGGAAGAAGCTATAACTGAATATCGTGAAGTTCTCAAAATTAATCCTAATTCAGCAGTTGTATATGACCAGTTGGGAGAAGCATTAACAGAAATGGAAAAGTGGGAAGAAGCAATAAATTGTCATCAAAAAGCTGTCGAAATTAAACCAGATAATCAAAAGTTTAATCAGCATCTACAAGAGGCATTAGCGAGAAGACAACAACAGAATAAAACAGTAATAGACTCTCATTTGAAATTAGCAGAAATGATGGAACAACAAGGGTTTATTGAGGAGGCTATTTCTGCTTATCGTCGAGTGATAAATCTTAATCCCACTGCTGCCGATATTCACCATAAATTAGGATATGCTTTGGCAAGTTTGGAAAAGTGGAATGAAGCGATCGCTTCTTATAATAAGGCAATTGAACTTCATCCAAATTCGGGTATTGTACATTATCATTTGAGCGAAGCTTTGACTAATTTAGGTTTAGATGAACAAGCAATATCTTCTTTAGAAAAAGCTATTGAACTTGCACCAAATTTATCTAGTGCTCATCAAGCTTTAGAAAATTTACAGGCAAAATCAAAGAATAGGGAGTAGGGAGTAGGGAGTAGGGGAGTAGGGGAGTGGGGGAGAAGTAAACATAAGAATAATTAACATTAATTTGGGTAAAATTAGCAAAAAAATTCCATGGGCATAAGTTAATTACTTAATAACTGAAGTGTTGCTGAATAATTAAGGTAAAGATTCTCTCCTTTGAAGGAGAAACAAGAAAAAATTTTCCTTTTATTAAATCCTCTTGCTTTTAGGGAGAGGTAATTATTAATTATTAATTATTAATTGTTCAACATCTCGCCACTCCCTACCTTCCCATTTCCCTATCTACTCAGTTACAAAGATATATGGCTATATGGCAAACTTTTTGGGATTTGGTATGATCCGATGTCTACAAGTCAGGAAGTTCAACCAAAGCTGAAAGCTATTAGTTAACTGCTAGTTAAGTAGATAGGGAAAATTATTTGCATATCTACTACTAAGATATATTTTATGATGTCTGAATCTTCTCTTTTCCCTATCTCCAACAAATTTTAAATTACAGCATTTTTTAAAATAGTGAAATACAGTTGAATTGCAATTTATGTTCCCTATTCCCTATTCCCTATTTCCTGTTCCCTAAAACATAGAATTTTTTCCTCACACTTTTCAGGCATTACTACAACCTACATTCTGCACTTCAAAATCTAGTATAAAAAAGGAGTCAGAATTTCCTAGGTCATGGTCTGCAAACAGCAATTCTGCAATTCAGTAGGAAATAATAGAGGTAATTATCAATTATCAATTATTGAAATAGTATAAATACCTAGCAAGCTACCGATTTTTATACTACTTTTAATGTTATACCATTTTGAAAAAAGAATGTTACGAATAGTAAGAGCGATAAAAAGACAAGTGCAGGAGATGTCCCTGTGAGAAAGTGGTGCAACCCCGCGACGACAACAGTCGCACCTGGTAGCACACCAAGAGAAAAAGATAATTTACGCCTTAAAAAATGGTATTAAAGCCATTCCCATACGACTCCTTACTCCTGACTCCTGACTCCTAAGAAATACCCTAGATATTTGTAGCAAACATTTATCAATTTGGTATTACTTAAAAATAACTTTTTTAATCAAACTTATTTTATTTTTGTACGGAGCATATCGCCAATTTAAATCAAACCATAAACCCTTTTTCAACACACTTTTGTAATGAGAAAAAGTGTCAAAACTAGCCTTGCCATGATAACGACCAATACCACTATTGCCTACACCGCCAAATGGTAAAGATACTACTCCAAATTGCATCACAGTATCATTAATACAAACATTTCCAGAAGAAGTTTCTGTTAAAACTTGCTCTTGCTTTTGTTTGTTTCGAGAAAAGAAATAAAGTGATAGAGGTTTAGGACGAGAATTAACCATAGCGATCGCCTCTTCTAAATTACTGTATTCTAAAACAGGTAAAATAGGTCCAAAAATTTCCTCTTGCATAATTAACGAATCCCAAGAAACCCCCTCAATAATTGTTGGAGCAATGTAGCGATCCTCTGAATTAGTTTCACCGCCAATAACTATTTTTCCATTTTGCAGTAAGTTAGTTAATCTACTAAATTGTTTTTCATTAATAATCCGACAATAATCTGGACTATTAGCAGGATTTTTACCATAAAATTCAACAATATATTTTTTTATTTTATCTAATAAATCTGATTTAACTGCTTGATTTACTAATAAATAATCAGGAGCAACACAAGTTTGACCAGCATTAATAAACTTTCCCCAAGCAATACGTTTTGCCGTATATTCTAACTGAACATCAGAATCAACAATACAAGGACTTTTTCCGCCTAATTCTAAAGTAACAGGTGTGAGATTTTTAGCAGCAGCTTCCATCACTATTTTGCCTACCCTTGTGCCTCCAGTAAAGAAAATATGATCAAATTTTTCTGCTAATAACTGTTGAGTTATTTCTACTCCTCCTGTAACTGTAGCAATATAAATAGGGTCAAAAGTATTAGCAATTAAATTAGCCACAACCTCAGATGTATTAGCAGCTACTTCTGAAGGTTTAATAATTGCACAATTTCCTGCTGCAATAGCACCTAATAAGGGAGATATTACTAACTGAAAAGGATAATTCCAAGGACCAATAATTAAAACTACCCCTAAAGGTTCTGGATAAATTTTTGCTCCAGCAGGAAACTGTTCAATTGGGGTAGAAACTTTTCGATGTTTTGTCCAATATTTTAGTTTTTTAATTGCATTATTTATCTCTTTGACAAAACCAAGTTCAAAATAACCTTCAAAAGTTGGTCGATTCAAATCTGCTTTAATAGCAGCTATTATTTGTTCTCTATCGTCTGAAACAACCTGTTTTAAAAGTTTAAGTTGTTCTATTCTAAATTCAACATTTCTAGTTTTTCCTGTGGCAAAAAATTGACGTTGTTTATTTAATATCTTACTGATTAATGATTGGTTGAAATTCATAGTTTTTCTCTTAAATCAATCTGATATAGCGCTGTGCGCAGGCAACAGGCAACAGGCAACAGGCAACAGGCAACAGAACAGCTCATCTGGGGGAATAAAAAACTTATAATATAACCCACATTCCGCATCACAAAATGTAGTATCGAAGAAGGAGTCAGGAGTCAGGAGACAGGAGACAGAATTTTAGAAGAAAATCATAGCTGCAGTGATTGAGTAATCAATCAAGCAAGTATTTATGCTTAATTATTTACTCGGAATTTGATCAACGAAAAAAGTAATTGAGATGATTTGCATAGTATAAATACCTACCAAGCTACGGATTTATATACTACTTTTAATGCTACAAATTGACGTACGGAATGTGGGATATAAGACTTTTAGCTATTGGACAGTTCTTGTAATTTGTAAATATGCCAGCGCACATTGCTATATAGCAATTCCCAAAAAGCGTGAGGTACAAAATTTTAGGCTTGAGGGAACACCGGATCTGGGAACAGGGAACAGGGAATAAAAAGACAAAAAGATAACTGTACCTCACGACCTTGGGAAACGCTATACCAATTTTATGTGAAGCTGTGTTAGGTGGTAGGTGGTAGGTAGTAGGTAGTAGGTGTTAGGTGTTATACCAATTTGAAAAAAGAATGCTTAACTTAAGTAGCACTTCAGTTATTAAGTAATTAATACTCTTATTCAATAACTTTTTTGATAATTACCACGCCAATTATTGTTAATTATTCTTATGTTTATTTATCCCCTACTCCTCCACTCAATAAAATGTAGCAAACATTTATCAAAATAATTAGGCCTAAAACCCCGCCTTTTAAGGCGAAATATTTTTGGAGGGCGGCTCAAATCCCCTACTTCCCCTCCCCTCCTGGGAGGGGGAGGGGCGAGGGGTGGGTTAACTTCTAACTTCTGACTTCTGACTTCTAACTTCGTTAAGTCAGGTGCCATAGAATTATTTTTTCCTTCTTCCTTCTTCCTTCTTCCTTCTTCCTTCTTCCTTCTTCCTTCTTCCTTAAAAAAACTATTCAACTTGACTAAGACGACGTAAATTCAAAATATCGCTCATATTTTTAATCTGAGTACAAGTCTTTTCAAATTGTTGACGACCGCTCACTTCAATACATAGATTAATAATTGCTGGGTGACCGGGATTTGTTTTAACTTGAGCATTTTGGACATTAACATTATTATCCATCAAACGAGACAAAATATCTTTCAAAACTCCCACTCTATCCATCACTTCTATACAAATATTAACTGGATAAGTTTGAGGTCTTCCTTGATTTTCATTAGTAGAATTCCAACTAACAGGAACTAACCTTTCTCCGGGTACATTTTCCACATTAGAACAACCTTGACGATGAATAGAAATACCATGCATACGAGTTACACTACCAATAATAGGTTCACCTGGAATTGGATTACAACAACCAGCCAAATGATACATTAAACCTTCAACTCCAGCAATGGGATGAGATTTATCTGAAGATGGAGTTTGAGTTGGACGAGGTAGCATTAAAGTAGATTTATGCTCAGAAAATTCTTTACAAATATCTGAATTTTTCTCAACTTGTGTGACTTCTTTAGTTGCATCTCGTAATCGATTCACTACTAAATTTAAAGTTATTTCACCGTAACCTAAAGCTGCTAGTAAATCTTCTACATTATGGTAATTAAATCTCTCAGCAATAAGTCGCATTTGCTCAGACTTGAGTAAAGATTCAAAACCTTTTTTACCCAATTCTTTTTCTAATAATTCTTTTCCTCTAGATATATTTCCTTCCCGATGAGAGCGTTTATACCACTGACGAATCCGGTTTCGCGCCCCACCAGTTACAACAAAATTTAGCCAATCTAGACTAGGATGCCCATTTTTTTGAGTTAATATTTCAACAATATCACCATTTTTTAATGGAGTATCTAAAGTGACAATCCGATCGTTCACTTTAGCCCCTGTACAATGGTTTCCTACTTCTGTATGAATACGATAAGCAAAGTCTACTGAAGTCGAGCCTTGTTTAAGAGAAATTACATCACCTTTTGGTGTAAATACATAAACATCTTCATAGAATAAATCACCTTTTATAGTTTCCAAATATTCTTGATCGTCTATCAGGTCGCTTTGCCATTCTAATAACTGTCTTAACCAGGTAAATTTTTCATCTTCAGCATTAATTTTAGTATTACTCGATCCGGTTTCTTTATACTTCCAGTGAGCGGCAATTCCATACTCAGCAATATGGTGCATTTCTAATGTTCTAATTTGTACTTCTACAGGGCGACCTGCATTACCTATTACCCCTGTATGTAATGATTGATAACGATTAGGTTTTGGCAGACCAATATAGTCTTTAAATCTTCCAGGAATGGGGCGGTAAGAGTCATGAACAATAGCTAAAGTTCGATAACAATCTTCTCTTTTATTCACAATAATTCTTAGTCCGGCAATATCATAAACTTCGTGAAATGCTTTTTGTTTTAAATGCATTTTCCGATAAATTCCATACAGATGTTTAGGACGACCACTAATGTCGTAGCATTCTATTCCTGCTTGGTCTAATTTATGTCGTAAATTTTCTGTCATTTCTAACAATTTAGCCTCTCGATCAGCTCTTTTATCTGCTACCAATTCTTGAACTTCTCGATAAGCTTCTGGTTCTATATATTTAAAAGATAAATCTTCTAATTCCCATTTGATTCGACCAATTCCCAAACGATTTGCTAAAGGTGCAAATATTTCCCGTGTTTCTAATGCCTTATTTAACTGTTTATGACGTGGCAAATGTTGCAGAGTTCTCATATTATGTAACCTATCTGCCAACTTAACAACAATTACTCTAATATCCTTTGCCATTGCCAAAAACATCCGGCGAAAATTCTCAGCTTGTAGCTCTGTTTTACTAGAAAAATTAAACTTAGAAAGCTTTGTTACACCTTCTACTAATAAAGCTATTTCCGAGCCAAATTTTTGTTCTATTTCTTCAATAGTTACATCAGTATCTTCAACAATATCATGTAGAAAACCTGCAGCAATCATCGCACTATCACCACCGAGATATTTCAACAATCCCGCAACAGCTATAGGATGACATATATAAGGTTCTCCTGATTTACGATATTGTCCTTCATGCAACTTATAAGCCAATTCAAATGCTTGACAGATTAATGCTGTATCTAGGGAACAGCTAGTTAAATTATCAGTGTTATTTTTGCTATTGATACATTCTTGTAGCCAGTCAGGAATTACACATGAAAGTACAGGTTTAGGTGCTAGAGTTTTTGTCTTCATAGGAGTTAGTTTATAAATCAGATTAATTGGTTGTTTCTTTAGCTAATTTAGACTAGAGATGCCAGAGTTATATTTTGGTTTTTTCTTAACCTAAATTATCAATTTATAGTTGATGAGAAAGCGGTCTTAATTTTAATTAGCTTTGTACTTTATAGTTACAGCTTTTTTGAGATTATCTGTTATTTTTTATACTTTAATTCTGATAAAAAAATATGGAAAACTATGTATAATCATTGGGATAAGATTATATTATCAAATCGGGATTGATGTCTACGGATATCTACAATATAACTTAATAATTGAAGACATAATTACTCTTGAGTATAAATAGATTATGACTCTAAAAAAACTATCAAAAATACTCATCAAATCAGTAATCGTAGAGTGAAATTAATTTACAGAACAATTAAAACTAATTCTGCAACTTTACTGAGATTATGAATATCCTATATTATTACCTTGTAGATTAATAATATAGTCTTTCTCAAGTGACTGAGGTACAGTTGTTTTTCTTCTTTTCTCTCTTGGTGCACGTTCCCTCTCTTGGTGAGCATTCCCTCTCTTGGTCGGCATTCCCTTGCGACTGGCGTCGTTCCGGGGTCCGACCGCTTGCGCCTGACGGCGACGCTGGGTCTGACCGCTTGCGTCTGTCGCACCCCGCGGGGTCGCACCGCTATTCCTTGTTTCCCAAGTTTCCCGAATTACTGCTCCCCACTGCCTAAAAATTACGAATGCGCCTACCTCACGCTTCTTGGGAATTGCTATATATACAAATTTAATTGATTTATATTATGTTACCAAAGGAGCATAATCAACGATATCAAACATTCAGTCAACTGCTGAATCAGTTACAAGAACTTATGGCCCAAGAAAATCTAGAGCTAGAAAAAATTTCGGCCATGAGGAAAGAAATCCAACAGTTTTTCGAGATTAAGATTATGAGTCTAGATAACTTAGAACTAGATCTATCTATTGTATTCCAGATCAAGTCTTACCTAACAGAGATCCACAAGGAACTTCGACTCTTATATGTAGATTTAATTTTTTTGCAAGCATCTCGAAATCCTCAAACAACACAAAAACGATTGGCCACTATCAAAGACCGCCTAAAAACCCTCATAGGCTATTGCGGAAATATACTTAGTCAAACAAAATTAACACAGGATTAGGAATATATATGATGAAAAGTCCCAAGTACGATGTAGATTTAGAAGATGCCGTTTTGAACGATATTATCCCGGTAAAATATTGCCCAGAATCTAAAGGTTTTTGGATTTCGGGAAGAAATTATGAAGCCTGGTTAGCCAGTTTACCCTCATGGTATGCCCCAGAAGAAATATTACCTTATAATCAATTTGAAGATTTTGTCCCCTCCCCTTTTGATGGTAAAGCGGGGTTATGTCCAGAATGTGGTACTTATTTATCACGCATCAAAATAAATATTAAAAAACCTTTCTATATAGAACGTTGTCTACATGATGGTGGTATTTGGTTTGATAATGCTGAAGAGTGGAAAATTTTAGAATCCCTTGGACTGCATACAAAAATACATGAGATGTTTTCTCGTCGATGGCAAACTAAGGTGCGTCAGCATCAACAAGAAATGATTAATCGTCAGACTATTATTGATAAATTGGGAGAAGAAATAGCTGAGTATGTTTTTCAATTAGCAGATATATTAGAGGATAATCCTCATGGAGATTGTGCTGCTACTTATATGTTACGCAGATTTGAAAATAAAAGAAAGGAGCTAAATGGGAAATTTAGTGTAGGAAGTCAAAGTTAATATTTTATGAAAGGAAGAAGGAAGAAGGAAGAAGGAAGAAGGAAGAAGGAAGAAGGAAGAGGGAATAAGGAATAAGGAAAAAATAATTCTGCGCCACCTCACATAAAGAAGTCAAAAGTCAAAAGTCAAAATTTAAAAGTAATATTTTGAGGAATTAACACTTTGAAACTACAGTAATTTAACCGAAATTATTTCATATTTAAAGGAGCGAAACTAGAAGTTAAAAGTCAAAAGTCAAAAGTCAAAATTTAAAAGTAATATTTTGAGGAATTAACACTTTGAAATTACAGTAATTTAACTGAAATTATTTCACATATATATAAGAAGCGAAACTAGAAGTCAAAATTTAAAAGTTAAAAGTTAAAAGTAATATTTTGAGGAATTAACACTTTGAAATTACAGTAATTTAACTGAAATTATTTCACATATATATAAGAAGCGAAACTAGAAGTCAAAAGTCAAAAGTTAAAAGTTAAAAGTAATATTTTGAGGACTTAAAACTTTGAAATTACAGTAACTTAACTGAAATTATTTCATATCTATAAGAAGTGAAACTAGAAGTCAAAAGTCAAAATTTAAAATTTAAAAGTAATATTTTGAATACTCAAAACTTTGAGAATACAGTAATTTAACTGCAATTATTTCAGATCTAAAGGAGCGAAACTAGAAGTTAAAAGTCAAAAGTCAAAAGTCAAAATTTAAAAGTAATATTTTGAATACTCAAAACTTTGAGAATACAGTAATTTAACTGCAATTATTTCAGATCTAAAGGAGAGAAACTATTAGTAACATTCTTTTTTTAGCTGGTATAACACCTAAGTGCTTAGGCAAAATGAATTGCCTAATTTTATTCTCTATAATTTTTACAACATCAGCTTTTTAGCTTGAGAGTATGTGTAATTAATTTTGCATGACTACTTAAAACCTATGAACTACCACCTACCACCTAGTAATGAATTCCTTACTTGATATAAAAAATCTACGAGTAGCTTATCCAGAAAAACGTGGAAAATCTCATTGGGCAGTAAATGATGTCTCCCTCACACTTCAACCAGGTGAAAAATTAGGATTAGTGGGAGAATCTGGATGTGGTAAATCTACTCTTGGACGTGCTGCTATGAGATTATTACCCAAGTCAGTACAAGTTGAGGGGTCTATAACATTTGGGGGAGAATACATATTTGAGATGAACCCCTCTCGACTGAGAAAATTTCGTGGAGAAGCAGTAGCATTAGTTTTCCAAGACCCCATGACTCGCCTCGATCCATTAATGACTATTGGGGATCATTGTGTAGAAACAATTCAAGCTCATCAACCCAATATATCTAAATCTCAGGCACAACAAAAATCTACAGAAACTCTTGAAGCAGTAAATATTCCTGCCAGTCGTTGGTCTCAATATCCCCATGAATTTAGTGGAGGAATGCGACAAAGGGTGGCGATCGCTCTAGCTTTATTACTGGACCCTAAGTTAATTGTTGCGGATGAACCTACTACTAGCTTAGATGTAACTATAGCGTCTCAGATTTTAGGGGAACTTACCAGACTTTGCCAAGAACGTCAGACTTCCCTATTATTAATTTCTCACGATTTGGCAATGGTAGGAGAATATTGTGACCGTATTGCTGTAATGTATGGAGGTGAAATAGTAGAAACAGGTTCAATTAAACAAGTTCTCTACAATCCCCAACATGAATATACCAAATCTCTGTTTCAAGCTGCTTTACATATTCAAGTAGTTGAATCTACTCCTGCTCAAATTCAACTAGAAAAATCTGAATCAACGGAACTTCCCAAAATCCTCAAACCAATTTTGCAGATCAAAAATTTACAGAAGCACTACACCTTAGAAAGTAATTTTATAGAGCAGTTATTATTTTCTGGAAAAAGTAAACTTATCAAAGCAGTAGATGGAGTTAACCTAGACCTCTATCCAGGGGAAATAGTCGGATTAGTAGGAGAATCTGGGTGTGGTAAAAGTACCTTATCTCGGACTATTTTACAATTAATCAAACCGACTTCTGGCTCAGTCAAATTTCAAGGCAAAGACTTAACGAGTCTCTCTTTATCCGCATTGCAACCCTACCGTCGCGAAATGCAAATGATATTTCAAGACCCCCTTGCTTGTCTTAACCCGATGATGACTGTTGACCAGATAATAGCTGACCCTCTATTTATTCATAATTTGGCTAGTGTAGAGAAAGCTAAAATTCAAGTGGAGCAAATGTTAGAAAAGGTAGGTTTGACTCCAGTAGCAGAATATGGCAAAAGATACCCCTCAGAATTATCTGGAGGACAACAACAAAGGGTAGCTATTGCTAGAGCTTTGATTACTAATCCAAAACTGATTATTTGTGATGAACCTGTGAGTATGTTGGACGCTACTATTCAAACTCAAGTGTTGGAATTGATGTTGGAATTGAAGAAACAATTAAATTTAACCTATTTATTTATTACCCATGATCTATGGGTAGCTAGATTTATTTGTGACAGAATTGCTGTTATGAATAGTGGAAAAATTGTGGAGGAGGGGAGAACAGAAGAAATATTTAATTATCCCCAGCATTCTTATACTCAGACATTGTTAAATGCTGCGCCTTTATTAGAAGTAGAAGGGAACAGGGAATAGGGAAGAGTCTCAAACCTTTGTAGAGAATAAATTTTCACCTATAGGATGACATATTGTAATTCTAGTACTATCAATAAAACTAATTCCTGTACTTTTTCTTTTTCTTGAATTCAAATAAACCATTAATGGACTTCTTTGAAGGTGAATAGAAAGAAGACGCCAAGTTCACACTGTTTAGATTTCCTTCGATGGAACATTTACAAAATTTTTGGCATTCGGAAGAATATCAAGCAATTAAGCATCTAAGAATGAATAATACCCCACCAAATTTTACATTTGCCGTTCATGCTGTTGATATGATGTCCAAGTGGAAGCCAGTCTAAGTGGCTGGTTCTTAAGCCTTGAAAGAACAACTTTTATAACAAAAGAATTATTTTAATATGTCTAATTATCTTAAAACAAAGTTTCAAAAAATCTTGAGACTTTTCCTCTACATCTTTATTGTTTTCATAGCAACTTTCTCTATTAATCTCGCAGCTTATCCATCTGTTGATGTTCAAGCAATTCAGCGACTTAATCCATCGGGATTGTTTGATACAACTCCTTACGGATTTTCACAAGTTGTAACTGTGCCTTCGACTGGAAAAATCGTTTTTG
Organism: Okeania sp. SIO2F5; assembly: GCF_010692685.1. NCBI lineage: Bacteria > Bacillati > Cyanobacteriota > Cyanophyceae > Oscillatoriales > Microcoleaceae > Okeania > Okeania sp. SIO2F5. The sequence goes on from NZ_JAAHGU010000005.1 coordinate 95,788, forward strand.
TTTCGGGACAGTTTAGTGGCGATCTTGAGGGTAATGTCCTAGGAAATACTTTGGAAGAGCAAATGCACCTATCTTTTCAGAATTTGAGAACTGCGATTGAAGCTGCTGGTGCAAAATCAGAGCACGTTGTACAGATTAGAGTATTGATTGTAGATTATCAAGAAGAGGACCTGATTCTTTTTCAGAGAGAGATTCAAGAATTATTTGGTGATGCACTGCCTGTCAGTACCTTGATTCCAGTACCCCGACTAGCATTGGATGATATGTTATTTGAAATTGAGGCAACTTTGTTCATTCCGGAGCAATAAGATTAAAGGACAATCCTCTAAAAGATATGACTAGGAAAGTAACAGAAGAAGACTATGCACAAGGAATGATAATGAAGTAATTGATGATAATGTAAACCGATTGACAAAAGAAACATAACTACCAGATTCAACCAGAAACTATATCTAAGTATCGTTAGGACATTAAAACTCTTACAAATGACCATCTATTTTGGGACTCAAAAATTAGGTAGATTTTTTGATCCTAATTTCAGGTAGAATTTAACAAAACCGTTGCCTAACAGAGAGAACCCGAATCAAGAGACTAAGTTTTTCATTTCATGGAAAAACTCAGTTTCTCAAACTTAAACTTATAAAGAGAAGTTTTACTCAATGGATGCTTTAGAGGTAATTTATCAACGCCGCGCTGTAAAACATTACGATCCTAAGCATAAAATCACACCTGAAGAAGAACAAAAACTTTTAGAAGCAACAATTCAAGCTCCCACCAGTTTTAACATTCAACATTGGCGTTTTGTTATTCTTCGAGATCCAGAGTTACGACAAGAGGTCCGAAAACTTGGTTTCGATCAAGCTCAAATAACAGAAGCTTCTTTACTCATTCTCTTTACAGGAGATGTGAAAGCTTGGGAAAAAGAAGCCGATCGCTATTGGCAAAATGCTCCAGAGCAAGTCGCCAAGCAACTTGTAGGTATGATTGGGCCTTTCCATGAAGGACGTGAATGGCTGCAGCGAGATGAAGCTCAACGTTCAATAGGTATGGCAATGCAGACCTTAATGTTAACAGCAAAAGCGATGGGTTATGATTCCTGCCCAATGATTGGTTTTGATATTGAGAAAGTAGCAGAATTAATTAATTTACCCAAAGATTATGTAATTGGTCCTATGGTAGCCATTGGCAAAAAAGTTAAAGCTCCTTGGCCAAAACCCGGACAATTACCATTAAGTGAGTTAGTTATTGAAAACAAATTCTTAAAGTAAATTAAATTATAGCTCTGCTAGTTTAAACTAAATTCCTCTGCCCTACACTGAAAACCTAAATTCCGGTGTGGGGCATATACTTTTAATGTAGCCCAAAAAATATACAACATGATTAACGCTAACTTTCTAGCTGACACTGACCCCTTAGTAGCAGAACTAATTCAAAAAGAATATGGACGGCAACAAGACCACCTAGAACTAATTGCCAGTGAAAACTTTACCTCAGCAGCAGTAATGGCCGCCCAAGGTTCCGTACTCACCAACAAATATGCCGAAGGTCTCCCAGGTAAACGTTACTACGGTGGCTGTGAATTTATAGATGAAATTGAGCAAATAGCTATAGACCGTGCCAAACAATTATTTGGTGCTGCCCATGCCAATGTACAACCCCATGCAGGTGCCCAAGCTAACTTTGCCGTATTCCTTACCTTGTTAAAACCAGGGGACACAATTATGGGAATGGACTTATCCCACGGCGGACATTTGACCCACGGTTCCCCAGTTAATGTTTCTGGTAAATGGTTCAATGTTCATCATTATGGTGTCAGTCAGGAAACAGAAACCATAGATTATGACCAAGTTCTCGAACTGGCAAAGCAACATAAACCTAAACTACTAATTTGTGGTTACTCCGCCTATTCTCAAATAATTGATTTTGAGAAATTTCGGGCGATCGCTGATGAAGTTGGAGCTTATTTATTAGCAGATATTGCTCATATTGCTGGTTTAGTGGCAACGGGTCACCATCCTAACCCCATTCCTTACTGCGATGTAGTCACAACTACTACTCACAAAACCTTGAGAGGGCCACGAGGCGGTTTAATCCTCACCCGCGACCCAGAATTAGGAAAAAAACTGGACAAGTCAGTATTTCCCGGAACTCAAGGAGGTCCTTTAGAACACGTTATTGCAGCTAAAGCAGTAGCATTCGGAGAAGCATTAAAGCCAGAATTTAAAGCTTATTCCGGCCAAGTGATTGAAAATGCTAGTGCCTTAGCAACTCAACTGCAAGAACGCGGATTAAAAATAGTTTCTGGTGGTACGGAAAATCACGTTATGTTGGTGGATCTAAGGTCAGTAAGTATGACAGGGAAAAAGGCAGATAAATTGATGAGTGGAGTTAATATTACTACGAATAAAAATACTGTACCTTTTGACCCACAGTCTCCTTTTGTCACCAGCGGCCTCCGACTAGGTTCTCCAGCAATGACCACAAGAGGTATGAAAGCTCCTGAATTTACTGAAATAGGCAATATTATTGCGGAACGGTTACTCAATCCAGAAGATGAAGGGGTAGCTCAAATGTGTCGAGATAGGGTAGCATCATTGTGCGATCGCTTTCCTCTCTATCCTCATCTCATGGCTAAGGTTCCCAGTCTAGTCTAAATAATTTTGGATGGACAATTGAGGATTTTTCCGAAGTTGAGGTTTTATGTATAGCACTATAGTTTTAGTGACTATACATAGATATTGTGAATCGGTAACTTAATAATTTGGGATTGATTTCTAGTCTTGAGCTACGAGCAAATTAAAGACTAGATTTAATCCCCAACCTGTATATTAGACTATGAATTATTAGAGGTGTTCAATACAATGTCTCTACCATATAGGATTTGCTGAAAAAAGCAGAGTTTGGGGAGGGTGGGGAGAAAGAGAAAGTAGGATGAATAATTGTACCTGTATCTTTCTGTGCTTGTCTGTCTTTTGTCTTAACTTTTTGGTCACTCAAGCTAAAAAGTTGGCACTTTTTTTCGCTCCAAAAAGGCTAAAACCTTTATCTGTCAGTACTTTTAGATTTAATCAGCAAACCCTATATAGATCGATACCTATTTATCGGCAGAAAATACTATATATACTGTAGCACTATAGTTTAAATACACCATATATAGTATTTAGGCTCAAGTCCTACGAGGAAAAACTAAAGTATTTTTATGAAAAAACCCAATTATTTATTTATATCTTAGCAAAATCTCCTAATAATGCTAGACCACATTAATAATTTCTTATTAACTTTTAACCCCCCATTACTTCAGATACCTCATTATCTGTACCATTTGATTACCTTAATAATTTCAACTTTTGTTGTACTTTTAATTACACCAATTATCCGCAAAATTGGTTTAAAAATTGGACTTGTAGATAGTCCAGGTGGTCGAAAAATTCATAAACAGCCAATGGTACGTTTGGGAGGAGTTTCTATTTTTATTGGTAGCCTAATTGCCCTTTTAGTTGTTTGGTGGTTAGGAGGATTTATAGATACTAATGGCAATATTTTACCTCCAGAAAAAGAGTTTGAAATCTGGGGTGTAACAATTGGTAGTTTAGCTTTTTTTCTAATTGGTTTAGCAGATGATTTGTTTGGTTTATCTCCCTTATTTCGGTTATTCATGCAAACTATTGCTGCTAGTATGGCTTGGATAGTAGGAGTACAAATTGAATTTCTGACAATTCCTTTTTATGGGTTAGTACATATTAATATTCTGAGCTGGCCTGTAACTGTTATCTGGTTAGTGGGGATGGCAAATGCGATTAATTGGATTGATGGTGTAGATGGGTTAGCTGCTGGTGTTTCTGGTATTGCAGCTTTTGTGATGTTAATTGTAAGTATATTTATGGATCAACCAGCAGCAGCTTTAATTGCCGCAGCTTTAGCTGGTGGAACATTAGGTTTTCTTCGTTATAATTTTAATCCAGCTCAAATATTTATGGGGGATGGAGGTGCTTATTATGTAGGATTTACTTTAGCAGGAGTAGGAGTAATAGGTTTAGTGAAAACTACTGTGGTTACTTCTGTTATTTTGCCATATCTAATACTAGCAGTGCCAATTCTTGATATGTCTGCTGTAATTCTAGACCGTTTACGCAATGGTAAATCTCCTTTTATTGCAGATAAACGCCATCTTCATCATCGTTTATTAGATGCTGGTTTATCTCAAAGATTAACAGTTTTTTTTATCTATTCATTAACACTTTGGGTAGGAAGTTTAGCTATGGCTTTTTCTGGTATTCCTAGTGGCGCAATTTATGCTTTTAGTGCTACAGGTTTACTGGTTTATACGAGTTGGAAAGTGTGGAAACACAAACAAGCTTAAATGTTTTATTGAGCAGGGGAATGGGGGAGTGAGGGAGTGGGGGTAATGAGGGAGAAGTAAACATAATAATAATTAATGTGCTCTTAGGGTGTTATACCAAGCGTGAAAAAAGAATGTTACGAATAATAGGGGCAGTAAGGGCGTTAACGTAGTTGTGCGCTAGCTAATGGCCATTCGCCCCTACTTTGATAGAAGATGTCTCTTGGACTGAAAAGATAAATTCAGACCTAAAAACTGGTATTAAATCCATTTATTCTGTACGTTGCCCTACCGACAGCTCCCCTACCTGTAGGGGCAAACGGCCGTTTGTCCCTACCACTGACTCCTAAGAAATATCCTAGCTATTTGTCGCAAACATTTATCAAATTGGTGTTAATGATCAAAAAGGTGATAAGGCTAGTGTTAATTACTTAATTATTATTGCGATGAGAATGAGCGCTAAATAAAATCTTAAAGTAAGTAGTTAAGCAAAATTAATACCAATTCCCATGCATTAATGCCTAATTTAGGTAACACTTCAGCTATTAAGTAATTAATACAGGTCAAATAAACTTTTTACCAATTAGCAGCCCAGTTAATGTTATATGAAATACAAAAAATTGTGCAAATATACGAATCTCCCCACCTCCCCATCTCCCGATCAATCTTTGGTAGTAAACATTAACGTATTTCATATTAATCATTCTTCTGTTTAATTCTCCCTGTACGAATGTTGTATGCAACGTCCCTACTACCCTACTTCCCGGCTCAATAAAATGTAGATTTGTTAGTCTTTATCGCTTATCTTCGGTCAATTATTTTTGAAATTTTATTATATTTATAGGCAACTACATCTGAAATTTAGTATTAACTTTCAAGTGTTAATCAAGCAATACTTAAATTAACCTATTATACAAATTTGAAAAAATAATTTTACGAATAATAAGTGCGATAAAAAGATTTCGCAGGAAATGTACCTTTGACAAAAAAGAGAATTTACGACCGTTCAAACTGGTATTGAAGCAATTCCCCTGTGACTCCTAAGAAATAGCCTAACTATTCGTAGCAAATATTTATTAAACTGGTATTAGCTTTGTTTGTAGTAATTAATGTAAGAATTCAGCTATTAGCATTCAGCTTTTCGGTGCGGAATGCTGCGCAAAAAGTTTTGAAACGTAGTAACTTACAAATGTTGGCTAAAGGCGACCAATTTATTCATAAGTTTGAATTTTCCTTGGAGACTAATTCCTCCTGAGCTTGTGATAATCAGTTAATAACTCATAGCTGTTAAAAAGCGTTTCCGGAATGCTCCCCTTGCCAGATACCATTATCGTCCGCACTGCCTTTTTAGGCTGATAGCTGATAGCTGACTGCCGAATGCTTACTAATTAATTAATTTGAGAAATGCGATAAAATTAAACATCAAATTAGGACTACCATTTGATATGATTGCAGAAATTATATGTGTTGGAACAGAACTACTATTAGGAGATATCCTGAATAGTAATGCTCAATTTTTAGCCCAAGAACTAGCAAGATTAGGAATAGCTCATTACTATCAAACCGTAGTAGGAGATAACCCAGAAAGAATCAAACAGATACTAGCGATCGCTACCCAACGCTCCCAAATATTAATTTTCACAGGAGGTTTAGGCCCGACTCCAGACGATCTAACTGTGGCCACCATCGCGGACTATTTTAATACTCCACTGATGGAAAGACCAGAAATAATAGAAGATATTACCAAAAAATTTGCCCATCGGGGTCGCACCATGACCGCCAGTAACCGAAAACAAGCCTTAATTCCCCAGGGTGCAAGTATTTTACCTAATCCTATTGGTAGTGCCCCAGGAATTATTTGGCAACCAGTGCCGAATGTAACAATAATGACCTTTCCCGGAGTTCCCACCGAAATGAAATTAATGTGGCAAGAAACTGCTGTACCTTATATGCAGAATCAGGGTTGGTGTGGTGAAACTATCTATAGTCGGACATTAAAATTTTGGGGCATTGCAGAGTCAGCTTTGGCAGAAAAAGTTGCCCCATTGTTGGAAATGAAAAATCCTACTGTTGCTCCCTATGCTAATTATGGAGAGGTAAAATTACGAATTTCTGCTCGTGCTAAGTCTCAAGAATTAGCAGATAAATTAATTTTGCCTGTAGAACAAAAAATACGAGATATTGCAGGAATTGACTGTTATGGCATTAATGATGACTCTATAGCTTCGGTAGTAGGAAAATTATTGTTAGATGCAGGGGAAACTTTAGCTGTGGCCGAATCTTGTACTGGTGGAGGTTTAGGTAGTATGTTGACTTCTACTCCAGGTAGTTCGCAATATTTTCATGGTGGAGTTATCGCTTATGAAAATATTGTAAAGATTTCTTTATTAGATGTTAGTCAGGAAGATTTAGCGACAGAAGGTGCTGTGAGTCATGCAGTGGCAAAACAAATGGCAAGTGCGGTGGTGAAGAAGTTAAGAAGTAACTGGGGAATCAGTATTACAGGTATTGCCGGACCTGGAGGTGGAACAGAATTTAAGCCAGTGGGTTTAGTTTATATTGGTATAGCAAAAATAACTGGTGAGGTAGAAAGTTTTGAATACCGCTTTGGTGCTTTACGCAGTAGAGATTGGATTAGAAGAGTGAGTGCCTGTACAGCTCTCGATCTGTTGAGAAGAAAATTATATTTATCTGCTGGAAGACTACAATAATAAAATACTTGATTATAATAAAACGATAATAAATAAAATTGTGGATTTTTATCCATGTTTTTTCAGACAACTTAACCGAATCGTTGCTGAATGGCCATATACCCCTACAGCAAAGATAGTGTTAATATAAAAGTAAAGATAAACAAACGAAAGGCCACAATGACTATTGATCATTTTGTGGCTTAGTTGTTAAAATCTTTCAAAACTTTTGTATGAAAAGGGAAGCGGCAGAACCCGCCCCGCTTACCCCTCACTATAAAAGGTGAGAGTATTCAGCGGGAATAAAATATTGATGGATTTCATTGACAAGGTAATAGAAAAATTAAAGGAATGGACTCGCAAGCTGGTTGATTCTTTATTAGGTCCAGAACCAGAACCAGAACCAGAACTCATTCCCATTCCAGTCAAAGACCGCTCTCGTCGCTGATAATTCTATCATTCAACGTTTAAATTATTTGTTTAGCATTTTAGTTTTACATGGGCCAAATTTGAATCTCCTGGGTCTACGAGAACCAGGAATATATGGCTCTGAAACTTTAGATAATATAAATGGACTGTTAGAGCAAGAGGCGGAAGCCCTGGGAATAAAAATCTCTGTATTACAGTCTAATCATGAAGGTGTCTTGGTGGATGTAATTCACTCAGCTAGTGAGCAACACCAAGGCATAGTTATTAATGCCGGGGCATATACTCATACAAGTATTGCCATTAGGGATGCTATTTCTGGGGTTAATATTCCCACGGTAGAAGTACATCTGAGTAATATTTATCGTCGGGAACAATTTCGACATCATTCTTTTGTAGCACCAGTAGCTGTGGGTCAGATCAGTGGCTTTGGTTCAGAAAGTTATATTTTAGGGTTAAAAGCAATAGTTAATTATCTTCAAAAAACTATCAGTTAAATAATTGCCTAAATCTAAATATGGCTGGAAATTTTATATTTGAAAAAAATATATCAATTACAACACTTTTCATTTAAGTAGACTACAAAATTATTTTGGGTTAGGGAGTAGGGAGTAGGGAGTAGGGAGCAGACAGCAGGATTATGCTTTGGCAACTGTAGTCTATCTATTTGAAAACCGCTATAAATTATTCAATAATATTTAATAAATAAAATAGCGTAAACTTTAACGATTCATTCAAGTAATAACTATGTAGCTCAAATCATAGAATACTATAATTACTCAAAGAATTAGAGAAACAACTTTTATATAAAAAATAATACTTATTCAATAATAACTATTATTAATGGCATCAATATTAAGAGAGTTTTTGTTAAATAAATATTAGATAGTTTATGGTACGAAGCTTGTTAGGTAACGCACTCTTCCCACAGCAAGCAGAGCGTGGCAGTAAAACTGACTATTATTCTATAAATGTTAAACGTACCGTCACACACCCTACTTAATCTTTTTTTGACAAACAGTATCTAATGCCAGTCACAAGAATTAAATTATTCATATAAAGAACATTTATTTTGAGAATAAGTAATAGTATAAATCTGTACAGATGACATAATAAAATTCAATATAGATAGCGACCTTAAATAAGTTTTGAATAAATGTTAGTCTGAAAAAGCATATATAAAACTTACAGCACTTTTGAGGAAGCGTGAGCTACAATTTAATACTAATCTCTATTCCCTATTCCCTCAACTCGTAAAACTTTTTACCTCGTAAACTCCAAAATTGCTGTAGGTCTAACTTGATTAAATTTACCTATACTATTCATTACCTATATTAAGAAAAATAAATTTATAGGAGAAATGAATAAATAATGCAGCATTCTCTATTAACAAAAATCCAAGGTACTTTATTAGGAGCAGTTTTAGGTAATCATTTAGGTTATTACTTTGAGCAACAACAAACAGAGAAAGAACGAAAAAATTATAAAATATCGATAAATAAACATAAATTTAACCTAGATTTAGATAAAAAAAAATTGCAAAAATGGGGAGAAATTACAGCTAATTGTGCAAATAGCTTAATTAGAAATCAAGAATTTAATCAAGAAGATTGGCAGAAAGTTTATGAAGAATGGCAAGATAATTGGACTAATAAAAAAGACCAAAGTGGCAAAACAAGTCAGGTAAAATATTCTCAAAAAAAAGTAGAAAAATTTCCAGAGATATTTGATAATGAATTGGCCGATATTTACTACATAGATAAAGATGATGTATTTTATCCTACAGCTAGTAATGCAGTTATAGCAAGCTTGCCAGTAACCTTGCTATATCACGAAGATGAATTGAAACTGGAAAAAAAATTACAGCAATGGGGAAAAGTTTGGCAAAATTACTCAGATATCAATCCAAGTAACTTAGCAATTGGATATCTTATAGCCCAAGCTTTGACAGAAAAACTAGATCCCCGAACTATAATACCCAAAATTATCGACTATATTGGAGAAAAAGAACCATTAGTAGGGCAACTAAGACAAGTAGGACAATTGATTAATCAAAAAGCAAATTTAGATACTGCAATAACTCAATTATCAAAAAATCTTAAATCTTGTTCAAGACAGGAGATATTTTCTGAAGAACAAGAAAACTCTATCTCTTGTCCTTTTTTCTTACCTATCTGTTTAGCCTTATACTGCTTCCTCAGTACCCCGGAAGACCTGAGTTTATCAATATTACGAGGTTCAAGAACAAAATGGGCAACCGAAATCTGTACTATAGTAGGTACTTTATCAGGAGCTTATAACAGTACTACTGGAATTCCTGTAGAATGGCGACAAAAAATGGGAGCAGAACTTTTGGGAATAAATGAAGCAGAAATTCTGAAGTTGGCCAAAAAACTTTGGGCAGTTTGGTGTGGAGTTTATGACCCAAATAATATGACACAAAATATAGTGCCAGTAGTTGCTGCCAGGAATATAATTCGTCCTCGCCCACGCAAAGCTAGTGGATATTGAAAACTCTATGATGTTTAGACATCAACAAATATGCATCTGACACATTTAATTGGGAAATTATTGAAGCCCCAGAAAAAACAACAATTATCGAGTTGGTCAACTCTGGCAACTTCACCAATTTTAGTGGTGTTAACAATAGCATCTCTAACAGGTACTATGGGTCAACGTTACTACAGTCAGCCAAAGTTAGATGAGGGAACTGTTGCTCCTCAAACTATCCGTGCTCCGAAAGGTGCTATAGTTCCCGACAATAAAGTGACTGAAGAGCAGCGCAAATCAGCTAGACTGGGTGACATCACTGTATTGATGATTAATGAGTCAGTCAATCAAAGAGTTGACAAAGAATTAGCTGAAATACTGGCACTGGGTAATCAAGTCAGAGAGAAAGTTGTTAATTTTCCATTTGTCAATACAGGTATATTATCAACAAATACTCAGCTGCACCTACAGCAAGTTTCCCAAGAAAAGTGGGTGACTATTCAAGAAACAGTAGAGGAAGAGTTAAAAGAAAGACCTCCAGGGCCTCAACCAGGAAGAACTTCTGATTCTATATTAACTAAAAACTCAATAGAACTTGTCAGTAACAATGATAACGTTATAGACGATCGATTATTGACTAGGGTATCAGTCCTAGCAGACTATCAGGAATATAGTCAAAATTCTATAGTTATTAGTAGTAAGGATCGACAAGCAATTTCAGAATTATTAGCTTATCGCAAAAAAAGTTTTTTTCAAAACTATGAAAGAGTTTTGGAGGAGATTTCACAAGCTCGTGATTTGTACAAAGACGCAACAGAATATCTGGCTAAACAGCAAGAACTCGAAGGTTATGAGGTATATGATTCTACTTTACTAGAACTTTCTGACACTGACTGGGAAAAAACTCAAACAGGTATTGAAATTGTAAAAGAGCGAATGCTAGCTCAAGGAATATCGCCAAATCTACCTAAGCAGGAATGGGTTAAAGCACTGAAGTTACAAGTAAATGGTGTAGTTCCTGTGGTGGCGGAAGATTTAGCAATCAATGTTTTGAAGGTAGCTTTGGAAGCTAATTTATCTCTAGATTCAGAAGGCACTAAACAATCAGTTGAACTGGCAGCACAAGAGATTGAAACAGTTACATACAAGGTCAGAGAGAATGAAATTATTGTTCAGCAGGGGAAAAATATTAGCCGTAAGGCATTTGTGTTACTAGATCATTTTGACTTAAGTGGCCGTACAGTTAATTGGCATGGTTTGCGGGTTTTGGTAGGTATTGTTAGTGGATCTGTAGGTATAGTAGTTCTAGTAGAAAGGCAATTTAAATCTGGTCTAAGGCACAGAGATAATATACTTTTGTTGCTTTTGAGTTTGAGTGCACCATTACTGATAGCCTTGAAAGTACCATGGAGTAGTTTACCAGCAATTGGATTATTGGTAGGAACTTTCTATGGTTCAACTATGGGAGTGACAGTGGTGGGATTAATCTCTGTGATACTGCCTATTGGGATGGATGTTGACAAAATAGATTGGTTTGCCAGTGCTGCTGGTGGTATTGTTGGCAGTGTAATAGCTGAAAAAATGCGATCGCGTGAAGAACAAGCATTGTTAGGTTTAGGGGTAGGGTTAACTCAAGGTACTGTTTATTTGTTGATAACTTTGATTGTCCGTGCCACACCAGAATTACTATGGTATGCAATCATAGATCAGGTAGGTTTGCAAGCATTAGTAGGTTTGGTTTGGAGTATTGTTGCTTTGGGTTTGAGTCCATATTTGGAGCATTTGTTTGATTTGATTACTTCGATTCGTTTGTCTGAATTGGCTAATCCTAACCGTCCTCTGTTGAAGCGCTTGGCATCGGAAGCACCTGGTACTTTTCAGCATACTCTGTTTGTGGCAAGTTTGGCAGAAGCGGCAGCACGAGCAATTGGTTGTAATGTAGAATTGGTGAGAACGGGTACTTTGTATCACGATATTGGTAAAATGCATGATCCATTAGGATTTATTGAAAATCAAATGGGTGGACCGAATAAACATGATGAAATTAAAGATCCGTGGGTGAGTGTGGAAATTATCAGAAAGCACGTTACGGAAGGATTGGTAATGGCTCGTAAACACCGATTGCCAAAGGCTATTAGGGCGTTTATTCCTGAACATCAGGGTACAATGTTAATTGCTTATTTTTATTATCAAGCTAAACAAAGATCTGAGAAGGGAGAAAAGGTAGTTAAGGAAGAGATGTTTCGCTATGCAGGACCGATTCCACAATCGCGAGAAACTGCTATTGTGATGTTGGCAGATTCTTGTGAGGCAGCATTGCGATCGCTCAAAGATGTGACTCATAAAGATGCTTTACAGATGGTGAAGAAAATTATGCGGGCACGTTGGCAGGATAATCAATTGGCTGATTCTGGTTTGACAAGGGCAGAAATGTCAACTATTGCCGAAATTTTTGTACAAGTTTGGGAACAGTACAATCACAAACGTATTGCTTATCCTAAAGCGGCAATGAATCCAAACCAAGTAAAAACTGTAAAGTCAGTTGTTAGTTCTAATTAAATGTTTTTCAACAAAGAAGGAAGAAAGAAGAAAGAAGAAGGAAAAAGGCGATTAGTTATAGCAACCGCCAAGTTGGTGTTTGACAATTAGTGCGAGCATCTTGCTCGCGTAATGAATCATCATAATTGCCTGATATCCTAACTATAGTATAATGGCCACTGCTATATATTGGCGATCGCTTTTCTCTAATACAAGGAAGAAGTAAAAAGCAAGAAGGAAGGAGGCGTTTAGTTATCTAGGAGGGAAGGAAATATCTTGCGTTGTCTGAGTTTTAAGCTTTTAATATGTCCGTGCCCTTTCCTTCGACTGCTATAAAAATTAATAATATCAAATCCTAACTATAGTGGCCACTGCTATATATTGGCGATCGCTTTTCTCTAATACTTTGAAAATATGCTTATGATAAGCACTACACAAATAAGTTAGGAAATTCTTCTATTTCCTGTTCTGTGCTACCTACTCCCTTTTCACTCAAATTTATTGTCAAACGCCAAAGAACCTACTGCTATAGCAGTCGAAGCAAAGCTTCGGACATTCCTAAATGCTCAAACGAGGGTCAGAGATCGCTTCTGTAGGGGCGAATGGCCATTCGCCCCTACTTAGGGTTTGCTGAAAAAGTATTTTAGTAGGGGTAGGAGACAGGAGACAACCCACCCCTCGCCCCTCCCCCTCCGGTGGAGGGGAGAAATGGATCGGGAGCGAGGAAGTAGGAGCGGGCGTTTTGTAAGAATGATTTTTCTGCCCAACTATGCGCCTAAAATACGCTCCATGCATGAGCGTGAAGAGCTGAAACAGGCGCACTTTTTTCGTTCCCAAAAAGGCACTTGTCTTTATATGTCAATGCTTTTATATTTAATCAGCAAGCCCTACTTACTTCTGACTTCTGACTTGCGCGTAGCGCTATATATCAATCTCCTTGAGGATATTCTTCCCATAAATTAGTCGCTTGGCGCAGACTGGAATGTTCTCCATTACCCATAATGATATGGTCGAGTAGAGGAATAGCTAAAAATTGCGCTCCTGCTAACAATTGGCGTGTTAAGTTGATATCTTCGGGACTAGGTTCCACATTTCCCGAAGGATGATTGTGGGAAATAATAACTCTGGTTGCACCCTGGCGAATCACTTCTCGAAAAATTTCACGGGGATGAGCTAATGTTTCTGTTGCGGTACCGATGGTAATTACTTGAGTTCCGAGTAAGCGGTTATTTACATCTAAGAGTAAAACTGCAAATTTTTCTTGGGTTTGCCACATTAAATCTTGACTTAAAGCATCTGCAGCAGCTTGTGGACTTTCAACAAGAGCTAATTCTGGAGGGCGAGATTGAAATACTCTTTTTCCTAATTCAATGGCAGCCAAAATAGTTGTTGCTTTTGCTGTACCAATACCATGAATTTGAGTTAATTCTTGAACTGTAATATTACGGAGAATTGAGAGGGGGTCGCGCTGATGTTGACTTAATTGATTGAGTATATATTGTCCGAGACCTACAGCAGAAAGTTTCCCTTTTCCCTGACCTGTACCTAAGAGAATAGCAATTAATTCTGCAGTGGAAAGACTTTTCGGACCAGAGGCAATTAATCTTTCCCGTGGTCGTTCATTGCTCGGTAAGTCTGCAATTCTAAGACTGTAGGTCATTTCAGTTATCAGTTATCAGTTATCAGTTATCAGTACTTCCGGCTTAAGTGGGAGGCTTGAAATACTGAAGTTTCTTTTTTCATCCCCTTTAAAGGGGAGGCTTGAGACCTGATATTTTGGTCATTGATGCACTATGAAAAAACTAAGGTCAATAATTTCTAAACATAACATAAGTTATTCCAAGAAACTAGACACAAAACAAAAACTTCATACAACTCCGTATTATTTTGGATACCTAGAATTTTTACTGCCAGATTATGTCTAAGTTATCTCAGGAGGTGAGAAGAAAACTATAAGTACCTGTGCAAAATTAATTTAATATTTGTCAGTAGGGAGTAAGGAGTAGGGCATAAAAAATATACTTTTGTGTACAATAAATCAATCTAAAAATACAGCATATTCCACCAAGTGTGAGGTACACCCATAGCGGGCAAGATGCCTGCACTGAGAACATTTAATTGTTAATATCTGTACTTTATATACGACCGAATATGCTATATTTTTTCCTACCTATTTAAGCTGACCATCAAATATACAATAGACATCTCCAATAATAAAAAATAAAATTAATATCGTACAAAAATAATTAATTATTTCTGTATATTCCCTACGGACTTTCCATGCAACGTCCCTAATGCATACTCCCTACTCCCTCTTTTCTGGAGATGTCTAATTAATATTGCTTGACTATTTAAAGGATAAATAGAAAAAAAGTTTTGATAAATAATAGTTTAAGACCAAGATCAAGCTGATTAAAAATTATTAGGAGTTGGTAATTGCCAAGGGTTAAATCAGCAATATCGTCAATTTTCCTCTAGATTTTTCTGCATATAATTTTCAGGTTATTACTAATACAACCAACTCTGATATTCTGAATTAGCATCTTTCATTTCTTCATATAACCAAACCATGCGATCGAGAAACCACATCTTACTTAAAAGTACTAGAACAACTCCTAATAAAATCGGCCAGATATTCAACTTAATTAATCCCTAAATACAAAAGATTAAACCAACTGTTGAAATGAGATTAAGAATATTAATTACGGGTTGATGATGTTTGGGAGTTTCAATATTGAGACTTACACAACTTAACTGGTAAAATTAGACTATAATGCTTGTAAATCAATAATTTTACGTCGAAGCGATCGCTACGGGACTTACACAAAATTTTAGAGCTGCCGAAATCAAGTAAATATTAAGGGGC
>NZ_JAAHGU010000050.1:0-43561 GCF_010692685.1 Okeania sp. SIO2F5
GTAAACAATTTCAAGCTATAAACTGTAAATTATCAATACCATTACAGACATCCTTAAAACTTTAAGGTTTAGCGATCGCCTAATTTATGAAAAATACAGCTCATACAGTTACTTTTATATTACATTGCAAATATCTATGTAACATGTAAAGATGCCAGCGCTCATTGCTATACATGGTGAAAGCTATGGGGGACGATCCTTTAACTTCCTTTGGTTATAAATTAACCGATCTCCAAGAGGGTGATTTAATCTCTAAGAGTAAATTTGTTGATAACTAACTTATTCTAAATCCTATATCCTCAATTTTGAAAAGCTTATGTCTTTGCTAGTCAACAAAATCACTATATCCCCAGAAGAAAAAAACTCTTTTGCTGAGAATGGATTTATCAAACTCAAAAAACTATTTACGGATGAAGCGATCGATAAATTACAGAATTTAATCCCCCAATCCAATCAAGTAAAAAAAGTTCCCGAATCTTACGGTGGTGATTTTTCCAGAATGGGTTACGAGCTGGAAAATGCCGTAACAAAAAAAATCTATTCTGAGGAAAACTTTAAAAATACCCTCAAGCAATTAATCGCCAATGAATTAATCTTTACCCAAGATTTGGGATTTGAATTAAAACCAAGTAGAAAAGGATTTCCATTCCATCTAGATTTAGTGAGCTTCAACTTTATTAAACCAGAAGATTTAGCCTATTCTATTTGGATACCCCTAGTTCCCATTAACACCAAAGGGCAACATGGAGGCATGGCATATGTACCTCGAAAGGCTTATCCTACCTTTGGGTACTATGCTCTCCGGTACGAACTAATACAACACCAAGATTTTGCCGAATTTTGTCAAACCGAAGATTTTAATTATGTTGATTTTTTCTACGCTTCTAAACTGGAAAACTTAGTTTTAGAGAAAAATAAAGTAGAAGATGATTTTGAAGTGGGGGATGCCCTTCTACTAGACAAATTTGTTTGGCATAGAAGTGTCCCTTTCCTGGAAGGAAAATTACAATCAAGAATGGCATACACAATGCGTTTTGTAGATTCCCAAGCCCGCTATTCAAAAACTTTTCTAGATGGTCTTTATTCACTGATAAAAGCTAAGGGTGATGATACTTTAACTTCCTTTGGTTATAAATTAACTGACCTTAAGGATGGTGATTTAATCTCTAAAAGTAAATTTGTTGAATGCTAATTAAATATCGTGTATTATAATGTTTTTCGTAACTACTAAACTAATGAAAACATAAAAAAATAAACTGTTTCTAACCTAAATAGTCCCATAACTTCCTTTAATCCATGCCAAGCCCAATACTGACATTTCCGCCCATGGGAATTGACAAGATTTCGACTCTGTTAGCTCGAAACCAATCCCACTGCCCACCCATTTCTCTAGCTTTTGGTCAATCGGAGTTCCCGATTCAAAAATATGTTGACCTGACTTTACAGGCAAAAGATCTAGAAAAAGTACTAGGTTACGGGGATATTGGCGGACAGATATCACTGCGGGAAAAAATTAGCAGCTTTTACGCCTCGACCTTAGGTGTGGATCTCCCAGTGTCACAGATATTGATAACTGATGGGGCGACTGGTGCATTAGTCTTGGCCCTGGGGCTGTTGGTGCGCCCTGGTAGCGAAGTCATTATACCAGCAGTCGGATATGCGGCCTATCCGCGAATTGTGAAGATGTTTGGTGGCATTCCAATATCGGCACCCCTGGATGCAGAGTTTAACCTCTCACCTCACCGACTGCCGGATTTGATAAGTGCCAAAACCGCTGCCATAATCCTCAACTCTCCGGGAAATCCCTACGGAAATATAGGGAGTTTGGAAATACTAGCAGAAATTACTTCATTCGGTATTCCAGTCATTTTCGACGAAGTTTACCAGTTAATGACCTTTGGGGGGGATTTCGCTCCCAGTGGGACGCAACTGCCTGGGGAACATTTTGTTGTCAATGGATTTTCCAAGTCTTTTGCCGTTCCGGGATTGCGTATCGGTTTTCTGATTGTACCGCCAAGCTATGCTGAAGCTGCCGAGAGTCTAAAAGTCTTGTTGAATATTTGCCCGAATCTGATCGGACAACTGTTGGCAGAAAGACTGCTAGAGCAAGCGCCAGTTCTGCTAAAGGCTCATCAAAGCTACTTGCGTCCCTGCCACAATTTCTTCTTGGACGCTTGCGATCGCTACTCTGTCCCAGCACTCAGAAATTCCCAGGCTGGATTTTATGGCATCATACAACTGCCTGAAGGGATGGACTCTATGACAGCAGCATCGATACTCGCCAAAGATTATGCAGTTGCTACTGCTCCGGGAAAGGATTTTGCTGAAACCGACCCTGGTTTTTTGCGCGTCAACTTTACTAAAAGCGGTCAAGATGTGTCCGAGGGAGTAAGGAGGATAGCAGAATTCCTTGCAAAAGTCAACCCTGAACACTTGCGATCGCATTCCCTTAGTGTTTCGGGCTTAAGCTTGAGTTAACGGCAAATGCAAATGAATATGACAGCACTACTACTGGCAAACATTGATTTAGAGGAATTATTTGCACAATTAATGGCTGAGTTGAAGAAACGCAAGCCCAATCTAAATTTGCGAATCTGGCCAGAATGCGGGAAACCTGAAGAGATTGAGATTGTGCTGGCATGGTGCCCCCCACTGGGAGTGATGCAAAGATTTCCCAATTTAAAGCTGATTATATCCCTAGGAACGGGCGTAGAAGGGATTTTAGTAGACCCTGACCTGCCAGATGGCATCCCGATTGTGCGTCTAATCTCAGAGAACCAAACATTGGAAATGGTTGAGTATGTTACTTTTGCTGTTTTGCTGTTTCAACGGCGGTTTATAGAGTATCAGGCATTGCAGCGATCGCAACGCTGGGAATATCTACCTGCACAAGATGCTAGATCCTTTACAATAGGGATTTTGGGAATGGGTAATCTCGGTTCGACGGTGGCTAAAAAGCTTGCAGTCATGAGGTTTCCTGTGCGGGGATGGAGTAGAACCCCCAAAGCAATTCCCGGAGTGGAGTGCTTTCACGGTCATGAACAGTTTAAGCTTTTTTTGAGCAAATGTCGGCTGATCGTGTGTTTGCTGCCCCTAACGCCGGAAACTGAGGGTATTCTCTGCCATGAAACGTTTTCAGCTTTACCGACCGGGGCTTACTTAATTAATGTCGGTCGAGGCAAGCACTTGATAGAAGCCGATTTATTGAGTGCATTAGATTCCGGTCAAATTGCCTGGGCCTGTTTGGACGTATTCCATCAAGAACCCTTGCCCAAGGACGATCCTTTTTGGTCTCATCCGCGCATTATAGTAACTCCCCATATTGCTGCTATAGGTCCGGCTGAAGAGTTTGCCGTTAGTATTCTGGATGCAATCAATTGCAGTCGCGAGGGAAGACCGTTGAAGAATGCAATTGATCGAAACCGGGGTTACTAAGTCTTAATTTGGTGTTTGCTCAATAGTGGTTAAGTCTATGCCAAAGAAAGACTCTTTGACGATCAACTAATACCAAGCGTGAAAAAATAATGTTACGAATAGTTTAGTCAACTAAAATAGTTTAAGTCAGATGCATATTTGTTCAAATAGATTGTTTGAGGGCAAAAAATGATAATAATAACTACTTCTACTGACTACTAGAAACAGTATTAATATTTGTAGCAAACATTTATAAAATTGGTATAAATTCACCTTAATTATACAAGAAAGGAGCTATTTTATGGAACCAACACAACTTCCCGAAGCCGAGAGGGCTTTCAAATATTTTGATTTGTATGGCTCAATGCGAGCGCACAAAATCATGCTAGAAGATATGGCAAGGATGGAAGCCTATCACTCGGCGATATTCAAGAACAAGTCGGAAATGATTGCGGACAAGGTCGTCCTTGATGTCGGTACTGGAACAGGTGTATTAGCTGTTTGGGCGGCTAAAGCCGGTGCAAAACAAGTTTATGCTGTGGACGCCAGTAATGCAGCTAAACTTGCTAGACGCTTAGTTCAGTCGTCAAATGTGTCAGATGTCGTGACAATTCTCAACTCAAAAGTAGAGGAAGTGGAAATACCCGAACCCGTAGATGTAATTGTCAGCGAATGGATGGGCTGCTTTTTGCTCAAAGAATCGATGTTTGATAGCGTGGCATATGCTCGCGACAAATGGCTAAAACCAGGTGGATTGATGTTGCCTTCCCGTGCCACAATTATCCTTGGACTTTACGCACCAGGGAATGATAGCGATCGCACCAATGTTGTCAAGTTAAAGTTGGAAAAAGAGATAGCAGAGTGGAAGGAAACGGTTACTAATCTTCAGAGTCTTGATGTGGACTATTCCATTTTCACTTCGGAGGTGCTTCAGGACTTATCAGACTACTTTTTGACAAATAGTATGCGCGTCAACTACTTGTCCCCAGACGATATTGCCTCAGCACCACAGAAAGTGCTAGAGTTTGACTGTGCCACAGTCGATCCGACCGCACTCGTCCAGTTCAGCCAGGATTTCGAGTACACTATCAGCAAACACGCTGAAATTAAAGGGTTTCTTGGCTGGTTCACCACAGATTTTCCCAACGGAGTCGTTCTTGATACAGGGCCTGGACCAACTTACAGCCATTGGGGACAGCAATTATACCCCCTCAAAGAGAGCTTAAAAGTTGCGCCGGGCGATCGGGTAGTGGGAACAATTAGTGTTAGCCGAGATCCGGATGAGCCGAGATTTAACGTAGTTGAGTTAAAGTACCAAGTTAATACAGGTCTAGAACAGACTGCTCTGTTCAACGTAGGCCATGTACAACATCTGGATGAAGGATCAAAAAATGTATTCGGCTGACCGGGTGATATGAAGCCCGATTGACATCCTCCCGACGCTGCTCTCACGAGACAGCGCGGGAAAACTATTTAAAAATTTAGTGTTACCGAAAAATTAAGGTTTAAAGCCTCTCCTTTAAAGGAGAAACAAGAAAAATTTTTCCTTTGAGTCAATCCTCTTCTTTTCAAGGAGAGGTAATTATTAATTATTAATTATTAATTATTAATTATTGAATGTACCTCATAAACCTGGAATCCGCTGTAACATCTAAAGGCAATGATACTTTAACTTCCTTTGGTTATAAATTAACTGACCTTAAAGAAGGGGATTTAGTCTCTAAAAGTAAATTTGTTTCATGCTAATTAAATTTCGTGTATTATGATGTTTTTTTGATTAATGTATAATTGATGATTGATAATTACCTCTGGTTAAAACCGAGAGGATTGAATATAATAAATATTGTCTTTTTTCCCTTAAAAGGGAAGATTTTAAACCTGAATTCTTTAATTATTAATTATTAATTATTAATTCTTTGGTAACTACTAAATTAATGAAAATATAAAAAAACTAAACCATGAATGTCAAGACAAAAAGTTCTAACCTAAATAATCCCATAACTCGCTTTTATTCCGAAGAAGAACGAAATTTGCGCATCGATCTTGCTGCTGCTTACCGCTTGATTCACTACTATGGGATGACAGACATGATCTACACCCATATTTCCGTGCGCATTAAAGAGGAACCACCAATATTCCTCATTAATCCCTATGGTCTGATGTTTGACGAAATATGTGCATCCAATTTAGTTCCAGTGGATGCTAATGGCAACAAAATTGACCAGGCAGACGCGGATGTCAATCCTGCTGGATTCACCATACACAGTGCCATTCATTTAGGTTGTCCTAATGCCCATGCAATCATCCACACCCATACTGTTAGTGGCATGGCTGTTGCTGCGATGGAAGAGGGTTTATTGCCACTTAACCAAATTTCAATGGAATTTTATAATCGAGTTGCCTACCATGATTATGAGGGTATCTCACTTAACCTGGATGAGCGAGAAAGACTGGTGGCATCATTGGGAGACAAGAAATGTTTAATTCTCCGTAACCACGGTCTTTTAACTATAGGTGAGACAATTGCAGAGGCATTCTATTATATGTACTACCTGAATAAGGCGTGCGAGATTCAGGTTAATGTATTAAATAGTAACACCAAACCGATTATACCATCACCTGAAATTTGCGAACATACAGCAAAGCAGTTCGAGGGTCCATTCCTCCAAAACAACAAAGAATTTCAGAGTGTATGGAAAGCTAATCGCCGTTTGCTCAATCGGCTAGATCCCTCCTATATTGATATTTTACCCAATCATTAGAGAAAACTATGACATCTTCAAATATACAAAAAAACTACGATGCCGTCATCGTCGGTGGTGGACACAATGGACTAATTGCAGCCTGTTATCTTGCCAAAGCGGGTAAATCTGTTTTAGTTCTAGAACAACAGGATACAGTAGGAGGAGCAGTTGTTTCCCGCCAACTATTTCCAGGTATCGAAGCGAAACTCTCAGTGTATGCCTATTTAGTGGGAATGCTCCCACAAAAAATTATCTCAGATCTAGATTTAGATTTTCAATTCCGACAAAGAGATCCCGCTTCCTTCACTCCATACGAAAAAGATGGAAAGTATGAAGGTTTACTGATTAGTAATAGTGATGAAGCAATTACTAAGAAATCTTTTGAACAACTCACCGGAAATTCAGAAGAGTACCAAAACTATTTCAAATTCCATCAATTACAAAAATCTCTAGGAAAGCATCTTTGGCATTCATTGCTTGAACCGATGCAGACTAGAGAAGAAATTAAAAAGCTTTTTCAAACAGAAGAAGAAAAGCTAGCCTGGCAGTTATTTATCGAGCAACCCTTGGGAGTTGCTATTGAAGAATTCTTTCAAAGTGATTTGGTGCGGGGTTTAGTTTTCACAGATGGAACCATTGGAACCTTTACCGAGAAATTGTGGGTATGCGCCTCCCCTTGGATAGAGGAAAAAAGAAAAAATTTTTCGATCCTTAGTCAATCCTATCCGTTTTCAAGGAGAGGTAAATTATTAATTATTAATTATTAATTATTAATTGTTGAACCATCCCCATGACCCTTCCTTACAACAAAATCGGACGTTTCTTTATCATATTATTGCCAATGGTACAGGAGATTGGTGCGTTCCAGTGGGTGGTATGGGGAAACTGACAGAGGAACTTGTTGCTCAATGCCAAAAAAATGGTGTGGAAATACTCAACCATGCTGAAGTTACAAAAATAGAGCCAGAGGAAGTGCAAGCAACCGTAAAGTTCCAACATAATAACCAAGAAAACCATGTCAGTGGAAGATATGTCTTAGTTAATCTTGCGCCGAAAAAACTTTCCCAACTGTTGAGTGATTATAATCCTCCCAACGATCCCAAAGATGAAGGATCTTTTGTCAAAATTAATATGGTTTTAAGGAAGTTACCTCGTTTGAAAGTAGATTACGATTCTGTAGAAGCATTTACTGGAACATTCCACGTCAACGAGGGTTATCAAAACATCATCGATAGCTACAAAATGGCTTGTGAAGGAGTGATACCAGAACATCCCCCTGGCGAGTTTTATTGTCATAGTTTAACGGATGATTCTATTCTCTCCCCATCTCTGAGAGCAGAAGGCTACCAAACTCTAACTTTATTTGGATTGGAAATGCCTTATAGCTTATTTGTTAAAGACAATGAAACAGAGAAACAGAAAGTATTAGAGAGGTATCTTAATGGAGTAAATCAATATTTATTAGAACCCATAGAAGATTGTATAGCGCGGGATGAAAATGATCGACTTTGTGTTGATGTCGCAACTCCAGTGGATGTGGAACGAGAAGTGGGCATTCCCACAGGTCATGTCTTCCATCAATCTCTTTCCTGGCCTTTTGTAGAATCAGAGGAAGAACGGGGAATGTGGGGTGTAGAAATTGGCTTTGATAATATCTTCTTGTGTGGTTCTGGAGCTAAACGGGGAGGATGTGTTAGTGGGATTCCAGGGCATAATGCAGCAATGAAAGTTCTAGAATTTTTCTAGAATTGCAATTCAATAAATTAAATTATGGAAAGGAATATGGTCAGTATACCAAGTATAGAGATTTTACAACTTAATTCAGAAACTGTACCCGAGGGAATTTCCTACTATCCCAGCCTTAATAGTGACGAAACAATGATAGCTACCTACCCACCTAATACTATGGAGAATTTGTATGTCCATCGCAATCAAACAGACTATATTAAAGTAGTTCGTGGTCAGTTGATTTGGGTTATTTTATCTGAAGGAAAATATCAATCTATTCGGTCTTTTAAAGGAGGAAGGAATTTTATTGTTGACTATACGGGAAGACTATCGCCGTGAAATGCAGACAGCCTTAGATAAATTACCCTGGACATTAGTCAGTGAAGAGTATTTTCCTATCTATGACGAAGCAAAATTGATGTATCTTCTAGCTTTTAAAAAGGAGCGATCGCTATAATTTTGCATCTTTTGCATCTAGTATAAGTTTCAAATTAAGTGTTTTTATAAAAAACTATAAGAGAGAAGAGACAGTTTATGACCAATCAAACAAAACTTGAAAAAACTTCTTTATCCAATTATAATCGTGACATAAGTACAACTAGACCTTTATCTTCGGAACAGGTAGCTCGATACCATGAAAATGGATTTGTTGTTATTCCTAATTTCTTTGAGATAGAAGAAATTAAGCCTCTTCAACAAGCTTTTGAAAAAGATCCAGATATAATCAGCGAAAATGAGACCCATTTTTTCGATAGTCAAGGCTATAGTAATCAGATAGCCCATTGGGGAAAATTAGGAGACTCTTTGTTGGGATGTATTCCTAGATTAGCTCGAATAGTAGATGGAGTAGAAGTTCTATTAGGTGGGCAAGAGTGCTACCATTGGTATTCAAAAATTGTCAAGAAAAAACCTCATTCTCAAGGGAGTATTGAATGGCATCAGGACTACGGTTCTTGGTACTATGATACTTTTTTGTTTCCTGACATAGTAAATATTTTTTTGGCGGTTAATGAGCATTCTATAAAGAACGGCTGTGTCAAAGTTATTAAAAAATCCCATTTAGTCAATCGAATCGATCATAGCATCCGAGGAGAAGCTATTACGGCCGATCCAATTCGCATCGAACAAATACTACAAAAACTTGAATGTTTCAATGTAGAGATGAAACCAGGCGATGTTATGTTCATACATAGTAATACAATACACAGTAATAATACTGATAATCCACGAATAAATTTAATTTCTACCTATAGTGCCGCATCCAATGAGCCAGTTGCTCCACCAACTGAATACCATCGTTATAAACCTATAGAAAAATTGCCTGATTCTTGGCTCTTAGATGGTAAATATAATTCTGTCTTTGATACTCAAGAGTTTTTAGAACCAGAAATTCGAGAGATGACTATCCAAGGCAGAAAAGAAAGTAATTAGAGAATAGCTTTTAGTACATTACAGGAAATACTTAAGCGATCGCATAAGCAAAATAATATGTCTGAGACACGAAAAAATATGTCTGAGTTAACTCGTGAACAAATCGATACCTTTCACAGTAAGGATTCGATTGAACCTCTAACTCAGCCAGAAGACCTAAAAAGTCAGCGGTTTGTCAAAATATCCGAGCGAGAAGATAGGTGCGATATTCCTAAATCTGTCTGGAGACCATTAACAGAAAATGCCTATTTACAAACTTGGAAAGGGATCATTATCGATAAAGACCCCACCCAAATTGCAGTTTATCCAATGCTCATCTATGAACTTCGGCCGAAAACAATTATTGAACTAGGCACTCTCAAGGGAGGAAGTGCAATTTGGTTGGCAGATAATTTAGAATTATTTTGCATAGAAGGTCAGGTTCATTCTGTAGATATCGATCTTTCTCAGCTTGATGACAAAGCAAAAGCAGACTCTAGAATTCATTTTTTAGAAGG
Organism: Okeania sp. SIO2F5; assembly: GCF_010692685.1. NCBI lineage: Bacteria > Bacillati > Cyanobacteriota > Cyanophyceae > Oscillatoriales > Microcoleaceae > Okeania > Okeania sp. SIO2F5. The sequence goes on from NZ_JAAHGU010000050.1 coordinate 9,815, forward strand.
CGATTGTAACAACATCAGTACTGCTTTACCTCCTGAGATGCTTTCAACTCTAGAGCATCCTTGGCTGGTAATAGAGGATGCTCATGTAAACATGGTTGGAGTTGTTGAATATTTCCATTGTTACGGTTTGCAAAGTGGAGACTACTTGATTGTCGAAGATACTAACAAATTTATGTGGGAGGTTTGGTGGGATTGGGATGACAAAGAATATATTGAACGAGGAGTGCGGAAACTGGATGACTTTAGAAATTGGTTAATGAAACATGAAGAAGATTATGATATCGATACCTTTTATCAAGATATGTATGGATACAACGCCTCTAAAAATTGGAATTCTTTTTTAAAAAAAGTCTAAAAACCAAAAAGTCAATGACCATCAATCACAGCCATCTCAAACGTGATCGAGATATTGAATTGAGTGCAAACCAATCATTTGTTACTGTTGCGGGTAAACGGTTCTACTACATTTGGTTACGTGATAATTGCTTAGATTCTCAATCTCGCCATGGCGGTTCTTGGGAAAAACTGAATGATATTAGCAAGCATAAGGCACCGCCTCAACCTTTATCGATTCAAATACAAGATAATAATCTAATTATTGACTGGGATGAAAATCCTCCGCATCGCAGTATTTTTCCAATTTCTTGGTTGCTCAATAATACCTACGATGTCCACAATGCAGAAGAGATTGAAAAACAGGTTATTCTTTGGAATAAAGCATGGCTGGAAACCAACTCGATACAGAAGTACGATCTCCAATCCTGTAGTCGGGAATCTTGGATGAATCAGTTGTTGCAATTAGGATTTGTTGTTATCCGTAACATACCCTTGGAAGAGTTAGAAAGTTTTTTGGTATCCTTGGGACCAATCCGCAACACAGAGTATGGAACGATTATTACTCAAAATATCAGTTTAGCAGAGAGAGATATTGCGGCAACAAGTAATGTTTTAACGCCTCACACCGATTTAAGTTTCTGGTGCAATCACAAAGTAACAGAGTTTTTGTATTCTGTTACTAATGATACTATTGGTGGGGAATCTTTAGTAGTTGATGGTTTTTATGTTGCGAGGGACTTTCGCGAAGATCATCCTAACGAGTTTCGGATTTTAGCAGAAACTCCAGTTCCTTTTTGCCGAGTAGAACCTGAATATCAATATTCTTTTCGCCCCAAACATTCTATTATTGAACTGGATCGCGAAGACGAAATTGTTGCCGTGCGTTTTAGTCACAAGAACTGTACTCCCATTCTTCCTGCCGAGCAAATAGAGGCGTTTTATCAAGCCTACATCACCTTTTCTCACTACCTGAAAAATCCGGATTACCAATACCGTTTCCGACTTGAACCAGGCGACTGTCTGCTTATGCAAAACTTTAGGATTATGCACGGAAGGACTGCTTTCAAAGCAACTTCAGGAAGTCGAGAGTTTAGGGTTGGATATATTGAGTGGGATTATGTTCTCGGACGGTACTTTTATCAACGCGAGTTTAATGAAAACTTCAGCCATAACAATTCAAGGTAACTAACAAGCTTGAGACTAACTTAGCACTAAATTAAGAAAAGAATTAAAAATTATGAAAGACCTCAACATTGATTTTGAAAAACTCAAAAATGAGTGGGAAAATAAAGGTTTTAAGTGTGAAACTCATGAAACACCTCCTGGAGACTATTGGTCAAGTGACGGTCATGAGAGTGATGAAATATTTATCCTTTTAGAAGGAGAATTAGAAGTATCGTTTGAAGGAAAAACTTACTACCCTACTCTTGGTCAAGAATTTCGAGTTCCTGCAAATGTTCCTCATACGTTTAAAAATCCTGGAACAACAGCTAATCACTTGATTTGGCTTTATGCTTACCAATGGAAAGATAATGTTAGCGGTGCTAAAATATCGGCTAATTAGGGCTTGCAGAATCACCATATCCATTCTGAAAGTAGATCGTCCTTTGAGCTCTTGTATCAATAGCTTATAGCGCTTTTCACATGGATAGACTACAGTTAGTATGGGCAACCCAAAAGCATTTTTCTACTCCCTACTCCCTACTCCCTACTCCCTACTCCCTAGCCAAAATAATTTTGTGGTCTACTCAAATGAAAAGCGCTGTAATTCATTCGGAAAATCCTCTGGAATTATTGTCATGTATAGGTGAAATTATAGCGGTTTTCAAATGGGTAGCTCAAATCTTTGTAGGTTATATTCCTATCCGACTGGATAATTGTTTCCATCCAAATGAAAAGCACTATAGCAATCCTATTTTATTTGTGGCAAAAATCTTACTGCTTTTTAGGCAACAGGCAACAGGCAACAGGCAACAGGTAAGAGTTTCAACTTTTTTATTTACTTTTTAATCTGCCACAACCTATTTAGGACTGCTATATAAGCTAGTTTCGAGAACATAAATAGTTGCAGCAAGCGCCGTTTGAATTGCCCCTTGAATTGAAGCATGATTAATACCTAAATGTTCCCCGGCAAAGAATACACGGGGATTATTTATAGGATAAGGTTGACCAAGAAAAGGTTGATATTTTTCCCGATCGCCAGGGGCAAAATAGGCATAAGAACCAGAACCAAGATTATTATCTTCATCCCAGATACTATGAACAACATCATCAGTATATTGTTTAATATTGGGATGTAGTTGGGAAACTTCTTCTAAAGTTAAATCTGTTTTAGTTGACTCATCTAAAGTAACAAACTTTCTGGAATTATCTTCCCAACGATAAGCAGCAGTTAATACAGATGGCTGATAGGAAATATCTTTATTCTTAGCAACAAAATGAGGTTGAGAAAAGTTGTTTGCATCTAATTGAGCATTATCGCAAGGATACCAACACTTTTCAATATTTAAGTCCGTAAAACTGCCCCCACCATAAATATTTTCGGCAAATTCCCAAGGACGGGCAGTACAGTGTAATAGAGTTTTACTAGAACTACAATAACCTAAATGATTAATAGCTTCCTGTTGTTTACTAGGCAAAATAGGGTCAAAATTAATTCGAGCTAAAGCAGTAGTTGGAACAGTACAAATAATATAGTCAAATTCGGCAGTCTGTTGCTTATCCAACTTATTCCAGTCAACTAGAACCCCTTTATCTGTCATTGCTATATTCGTTACTTTTGCTTCAGTCTCGATTTTTCCTGATATTCTTTTAGCCAAAGCCTTAATTAAAATATCCATCCCTCCAATTAACTCATATTGTTCAACTTGATGCCAAGCAAAGAAGTCAATTAAACCATTTAATAGAGAAACTTTTTCATAATGAATTGCTCCAGTAGCATGACCTAGTAATTCAAAAGCATCGGGAGAAAGATGACTACGAAAATAGTCGGTAACTGTTAAATTATCGCATTTTCTAACTCGATCGCTGGTAAAAGTTGGCGCAAATAACTCCCATTTTTCCTGTTCGGAAAAAGAATCGATTAATTCTGACAATAACTCATCGTAAATTATCCCAGGATCTTTTTTCTCATCAGCAGTTAAATTGTAAACAGAAAACAAATCTTGATAACTATCTAAACGAGTTTTCTTTCCCCTCAGATAATAAAAAGCTGCGGGATTGTAATTAATAAAAGGTCTTTTTGCTAGCTTAAACTGATCTATATAGTGTAGCGTGCAACCATGACTCGCCGGAATTCGCATCGCGCCTAATTCCCCATAAGTACCATCACTAAAATAATGAGTTTTAATCCTTCCCCCCAGACGAGAATCAGCCTCTAATAAGGTAATATTGTGATTGAGCTGACTTAGTTCGTAAGCACTAACAAGTCCCGCAATTCCTCCGCCAATAATTGCAACTTGTTTGCGAGTACCACCCTGGTCATAGGGAATAAGAGAGCCAGGATGACTATACAAGCGCTCAAAATAAAATGGACAATCTAAGTCTAAAATCTGGTCGTACATTATATATTCGACTTGAATTAATTTTATTGACATCCTCCCGACGTTACTCTACGAGACAACGCGGGATTCCTATCTATTCAAACAACCGAAGTTGCTCAAACTCAAGGCGGATTGACACATCATTGCTGTTTGCTTGCTTTTTACAGCGAGACTTACGACGGCTCCGTGCCCGATAAATAATCGACCGTTGACCCTCGGCGACTACATCAAAAAGTGATAGCTGAATCGGATTTTCTGCTACTGTTTCTTTAACTGTTTTTACCTTGGTTTTCGGTTGAACAACTTCTAAAATATTGACAGCGGCATTTATATCGCGGTCATGGTGTGCGCCACAACTCAAACAAGTCCATTCCCTAACATTTAATTCTTTTTTACCTCCTTTGAATCCACAACAACTGCATTTTTGAGAAGTGGGTTCCCATCTAGAAATGACTCTAAATTATTTACCATATTTCTCGCATTTAGCCTCAGTTAAAGTCCTAAATTTTCTCCAACCTAAATCATTAATAGCCTTAGCTAACTTACGATTTTTAATCATCCCAGAAACCTTCAAATCTTCTAGTACAATAGTGTCGTACTTTCTGATTAAATCAGTAGATAGCTTGTGTAGAAAATCTGTACGAATATCTTTAACCTTAGCATGAAGTTTAGCTACTCTTAATCTACATCGATGGCGGCGTTTACTGCCTACTTCAGTTCGAGCCAACTTGCGTTGAAATTTAGCTAACTTTTTGAGATTTTTTTGAAGTGGTTTAGGAGCAAGAATCTTTTCACCATTACTTAACGTAGCAAATGTACTAATACCTAAATCAATGCCAATAGAATTTTCAGTTTTTGGTAATGATTCTGGTGAATTTTCTACTACAAAGCTAGCAAAATAACGGCCTGCACTATCTTTAATGATAGATACAGAACTAGGTTTTGTTGGTAATTCTCTAGACCAAACTATTTTAATCTTACCTACTTTTGGTAGATAGATTTTATCTTGACTAATTTTGTAATTGGCTCCTACAAATCTAGCCGCTTGTCTAGAATTTCTACTTTTAAACTTAGGAGGTTTAACTTTAATGCCTTTGCGTTTTCCAGAACAACTATCAAAGAAATTTCTGTAAGCTTGGTCTAAATCCTTTAGAGACTGCTGCAATGGTGTAGAAGCTACATCTTTCAGCCAAAGCAATTCTTTCTTGGCGCTTGTGATGAATTGCTTGGTTAAATCAGTATATGAAGGTTTTTTCCCCCTATTAGCATACAGGTGATTACAATGTGCTAAACTTTGATTCCAAACATATCTACAACAACCAAATAGCTGATTTAATTTGGTTATTTGGATTTGATTTGGATAGATGCGATACTTGTATCTAGCCTTCAACGGTTTTGACCTATTACTAACAGGTTCGTAGTAGTATTATCGCATGGGTTGGCATTCATCCCGACGCTTCCTAAAGGAAAGCGCGGGTCTTCTGCCAACGTCATGATAAATCATTAAAAGCAGCATCGGTTTATCCCTCCTGAGTTAGTGCTAAAAGCAACATTAAGCTCTTCATCAATACTCTCATCCACGTTTAGAAGTCCAACAAGGGGGCAAGTTATTTGGTTTTACCTGGAATATATTGACTAACTACAATAGCCAGATGGCCATTCGCCTGTACAGTGGCCAGTAGGAATAGCTTCAATATCATTTTTTAGGGTCAAACAATATTCTTTTTCTCAAAGATCAATCTGACTTCCAGCATTTTAGCTGACCCAATTATTGATAACATTCTTTTTTTAAATTGGTATTATATCAAGTTTCATTATTATTAATATAATTGCGCTCCTTCTAAACCTTAACTCTGATTATTTTAGTAAGCATTCAGCTATTGCTTTTTTCTCCTTTAAAGAGAATAAAGCTGATAGCTGACCGCTGTTTGCGCAGCATTCGGGAGGAAATACTTATTTATTTTCAGATAATTGTAGTCCGTAGAGATAAGCATATCTCCCCTCTTGAGCAATTAATTCTGCATGATTTCCCATTTCCACAATTTTACCTTCTTCCAGAACTACAATTAAATCTACATCACAAATAGTTGAAAGTCGATGAGCAATAACCAAGCTAGTACGTCCTTGAAAAAGATTATTTACAGACTCTTGAATTAATTTTTCTGACTCAGAATCTAAAGCTGAAGTTGCTTCATCTAAAATGACAATTTGAGGGTTTTTTAGCAACACTCGGGCGATCGCTATTCTTTGCCTTTGTCCTCCTGATAATTTCACTCCTTGCTCGCCAATAATAGAGTTATAACCATCAGGAAAACTCATAATAAAGTTATGAGCATTGGCCGCTTTTGCTGCTGCTTCAATTTCTTCATCTGTCGCATCTAGCTTACCGTAAACAATATTATCTCTTACTGTACCGTAGAGCAGTAATGTTTCTTGAGGAACAATGCCAATATGCGATCGCAATGAATTTAAACTTACATCTCTTAGGTCGTGTTCATCAATTAAAATCCGCCCCTTTTTCGGGTCATAAAAACGTGCTGCTATTTTAGCAATTGTACTTTTTCCAGCACCGGAAGAACCAACTAAAGCTACTGAAGTTCCTGATTTAATATCTAAGTTTAAATCCTCAATAACTAACTCCCTATCCTGATAACCAAACCCCACTTCTTCAAATTTTATATTACCCTGTATAGAGGTTAAATTAATAGCATTTTCCTTATCAATAACTTCGAGTTTAGTATCTAGAACTGAAAAAATATTTTGAGCTGATACTGTTGCTTTTTGAATCATGCTGATTAACCCACTAAACCGACTAATTGGTTTATTTAGAAGGGTGACATAACTCAAAATCGCTGTTAATTCTCCAATAGTCAAACTACCAACCATTACTCCCCAAGAAGCAAAAACTAATGCAATGACATTACCTAGTTTATTCAGGGTATTAATTACTGGTGTAGATATAGCTAAAAATCGAGTTGCCTGGAGATTTTTCTCCATATAATTATGACTATATTCACTAAATCGGTCAATTTCATACTGTTCGTTACCAAAAGATTTAATGATTGTAATATTCGATATAGTGTCTTGTAAATGATTGCTAATTATCTCTCTTGCTCGATTCGTATCTTGGAATATTTTTTTGAGTCTTTTCTGAGTAAATTGTAAAAGATAAATTATCAAAGGCCAAGTCAGGGCGATCGCTATTGCTAGAAGCCAATTACTGATTAATAAATAAATAAAAACGACAATAAAAGCAAAACTATCAATTAGAATCGCGATTAAATTAGAATTCAGTAATTGCCCGACTATTTCTACATCTCTTCCCAATCGTAATATTAATTCACCAGTACGTTGATTTTCAAAATAACTAATGGATAAGAATTGAAGATGTTGATATAGCTTTATGCGAATACTTTTAATTGTGTTTTCTCCAAAGATTTTTATCGCATACAATTGCAAAAAAGATAATATACCTCCTACTAAACTCATCAATAGGATAAGTGCTGCTACCCAAGGCAGCATATTGAATTCTTTTGCGGGAATTATTACATCAATAACATAGCGATTAATTTGGGGGACAAAGAAAGTAATAAATGAGGCAATTATTGTTAATAATATGCCTAGTAAAAACGGTGTTTTATGTGGTAAGCCATAGGTAAATAGGCGCAGATATAAATTCTGGGTTTCTACCTTTTCTTCTGATTTTTCTGGTTCAACCTGAGTAGTAATTTTGTCTATTGTATTAGCTTTTATCATCACATCAGTTAAAAGTTAAAAGTAATTTATGATAACTGATAACTAAAATGACTGAGTAGATTATTGTCGTAGACCGACATATCTAAAATCAAGTCAAAAGTTAAAAGTTAAAAGTTAAAAGTTAAAAGTAATCTCTGATAACTGATAACTAAAATGACTGAGTAGATTATTGTCGTAGACCGACATATCTAAAATCAAGTCAAAAGTCAAAAGTTAAAAGTAATCTCTGATAGTTGTAATGGTAGGAACGGGTTCAGGGTTTAAATTAATGAAGCTCAAAATTTGACAACATTTGATGAGATGAACCCCACTCCCCACCCCTTACCGAAGCAGAAAAATTAAGCAATTCTTACTTCTACCTCCTCTATAATTCCCCTGACTCCTAACTACTCCCTACTCCCTAGGAATCTGACTGATAAATTTGCCGTAATTGCTCGATAATTTCCACAGTTTTGACAGAGGTGAGAATTGTTTATAAAACCTGAATATTTTCAATAGCATTAATCTCTGAAAATATCTCCTTTCCTGATTCACCAAATTTCAATTCTAATCCTAGTTATATTCCAGAAAGTATTCCTCTTTGTTCGCCTCGTTGTTCGCCAATTGCTACTCCCTCTTGTAAAATTTGTTGATACCAAGAAGATTGTTGTAAAACTGCCATATCCCACCTCATTATTTTTTGTACTATTTAGCTATCAGCTTTTAGCAGATCTGGGTTTCCCCTGCAACCCCGCGGCAGGATAGGGGTTGAAATCCCCTTCTCCCACGTTAAAAAATAATCTTGCTGACTGCTGATTACTGAGAGTTGACCGCTTCTTTAATACAAATGTAGCAAAAAATTCTAGTAAATTTTCTAATTCTGAAAGTTGTTCATCCTCCTGCAAAAGTTGCAACGCTTCTGTCACAATTGCTTCTTCTCCTCCACCTTTAAGAATAGGAACAAAAGGCATTAGGGAAATAAACAAAATTTACATACACTTTTTTTCAGAATATATTGTTTAAAAATCTGACTGATAAATTTGCCGTAATTGCTCGATAGTTTCCACAGTTTTGAGAGAGGCGAGAATTGTTTATAAAACCTGAATATTTTCAATAGCATTAATCTCTGAAAATATCTCTTTTCCTAAAGAGCAAAATTTCAATTCTAACCCTAGTTCTATTCCAGAAAGTATTCCTCTTTGTTCGCCTCGTTGTTCACCTCTTTTGACTATTTCTGTGGTTGTGCTCGGTTGGAGAATATTTATTAATACCGTATAAATATGTTTTTTGTATTTTTCTTCTGCTAATACGGCATAAGCATACATCCGAAGTGGCATTTCTGTGTTTTACCTTAATTGCATTTCATTCACAACAAGAAACTCTCCATACTCTTGACTAGAAACACGCAGCAAAACATACCCTTCTCAACTTACCCACTGGAAGTCTGAAGAAATAATTTCTTTGACAGTAACATTCGGAATTTGACTCACCCATTCTACCCAACGACTGAGGGCAATTCCAATTAGACGTTTACTGCTAATATCGACTTTTTTTGTTTTTTTGTCATTCGATGAAATCTAGTTTATTCTGTCTGTTGAAAATTCAAAAAATAGGGAATAGGGAGTAGGGGGAAATAATTGATGATTTCTGTGGGATTGATTATATTTAAACTCCGCCCTTAAGGGTGGGGTCTTATTAGAGAAGTCTAATAGTAAGGGCGGGTTCCAGTTCAAATTAATAATATCAACATTAGAAAATCTTTAACCTTCTTGCTTCTTGCTTCTTCTTATTAACTAATAACTGAAAAGACTAAACTCCTGCATGACCCAGAGCTAAACCAGTAATTAACATACCTAATACTAAAAAAGGTTGGGCACTTGCTTGATATTTCACATCATTTTCTAGAGGATTTCTGAGAAAATACATATCCTGAAAAGTAATCTGAGGAATTACCATCAATAGCAAAATTACAGCATACAAATTTTCTTGAATACTAATTAAATAAGCTGCCACTCCAGCTTGAAAAATATCAATCATTAATACACAAATCCAAGCCGCCGTACCAATGCCAAACATAACTGGTAATGATTTTAAACCCAACTTTTCATCTCCTTCCACACTCTTAAAATCATTAACTACAGCAATTCCTAATCCAGCAAAACTATAAAACAAAGTCAGAATTACAATTGTTAAATTTAACTCTCCAAATAAAGCATGACCAGTCCACCAAGGCAAAGCAATATAACTAGAACCTAAAGCATAATTTCCTAACCAACCATTTTGTTTTAACTTTAGTGGAGGTGCTGAATAAATATAAGCTAAAAATGCTCCGAACAAACACAATATAGTAATCATTGGAAAATCGTGACCAGCCCACAAATCGAGAATATATGATATGCCAACCCCTGATAGTAACAAAACTAGAATTTGAGTCACAACTTGAGGAATAGAAATTGCACCTGAAGGAATCGGTCGATAAGGTTCATTAATAGCGTCTATTTCTTTGTCATAAAAATCATTTAAAGTTTGCGTATAACCCGCCATCAAAGGTCCTGCTATTAACATACAAGTAGCAGACTGTAGTACATTTTCTAGATTCCAGCTATAATTTCCTGAAGATGCAGCTCCACAAACTACTCCCCAGATTAAAGGAATCCAAGTTATGGGTTTCATTAGTTGCAAGCGGATTTTCCAAATATTAGTTTCTCCACTTGCTGCACCTTTCATTCCTAATATTTGTCTGGTTTTAGCAGTGCTATTTTCTTCTGTTTTTGTTTCTCGATTAGTCATTTCAGTTATCAGTTATCAATTATCAGTTATCAGTTATCAGTTATCAGTACCTCTATGGAATAGGGAGGCCAGAAAATCCTGAAGTTTCTGTTCTCTTGGTCGATTGGATATGGCAAGGTTTCTTCCCCATCTCTCGACCGCTTTTCATACCCTTAAAAGGGAAAGGTTATGACCTTACTTTTTGGTCAAAGTAATTTATATACTAAGTTTGAAAATGTTTTGTGAGAAGTTTTTCAACCTACTTTTTTGAAATTACAACAGTTTTTATTTTAGTAGACTACTGTAAGGACATTCCATGAAAAATCCCTACAAGATTTTGGTTTTGGTTGTGTAGTTAATATCTCTGAAAATTACTATAAACTTTTGAGCAAAGCAAAAAATCAATCTTTTTTCCTGCTCCCCATCACCCCATCTTCCCTACTGCCTACTCCCTACTCCTTACTGCCTCTAAAAAGAAATAATCAAATAACCATCTTGAAACTTTGCACCAGTCACAGGTTTTCCGCTAAGAGGAGGTGGAAGGAAAATATTTCTTCTTTGGTCTCCAGCTTCAATTGTTACTTCTGGTCCATATTGAGTAAGTCCAATTTGTTTTTTATCAAAACCAGGCAAAAATAAACTTACTTGACTTTTTTGAATATCTATGATAATAGGCTTAGGAGCCTTAATTGCTTGACTAAAATCTGGCAGAGCATCCATTAGAGGTTGCCAATCTTCAGTAGAACGACGGGGAATCGGAGTTACGGATAATGGTGCAAATTCATCAGCAACATTATCCGCTAAATCTGCTTGATTGAGAATTACTCCCCCTACAGTCAGATTAACTTGTTGGGCACTTCCCCATAAATATTTTGCTGTGGCGATCGCTGCTGGATCTTTAGTAGTAACCAAGTATGCTGCTACCCTATTTGGGTCAGCTATAGTAGCTTTAGCATTATCTAATAGTTCATTGATTTTTTCAGTCGGTTGAGAAAAATTATCCCCTGTCCAATCAACATTTAGAATAGCACTACTAATAGGTTGAACAAATGGAGAAATAGCTTTGTAGACATCTGAGTCGAGAAGAACTTGACGGAAGCGACGAATATACCAACTCATAATTTCCGCCGAACCCAAAAGTCGTAAAGTCTCCTTATCTCCTGTGCCATCATAAATAATTACATCATATTCCCCACTAGTACTATATCCCCGCATAGTATTAATCGTCAGAATTCCTTCTACTCCTGGTAATACTCCCAGTTCTTGACCATATACCTTTTTAAAAAAGGGTGTACGGATATATTCAGCTTCTAGTTTTTTCAGTTCTTCCCAACCGCTTTCTAGTAAACTTGCTGCCTGAATATTGACTGCTTTGAGATTGGAGTCTATTTCTGTAGGTTCTGGGCCAATATTAGCACCTAATAACAAGGATAATGCAGGAGTTGGTTCTTGTCCGACAAATAAGACTCGTTTACCAAGGCTAGCGTATTGTTTGGCAGTGGCAAATGCAATGGTAGTTCGACCTGTACCACCTTTACCCAAAAATGTGTAAGTAATGGTCATTATTTATCTATCAAAAGTTTAGAATCAAGGAACATTTACATTTTGTAATTATTTAGTTTACTTTAAAATAATACTTTAGTTATAATTAATTATCTGAACTTGATATTTATAGATTTAGCTGATTTCCCAAGTCTATACCAAAGATTTTAAAGTTCAATGTCCTCCGCAACACCGCACTTGGAGAAAAATTTCCTATGCTGAACAAATGATCAGCAAGTTTGAATTGCCAGTCTAACCTTTGTCTAGCTATTAATTGATGCAGTTTAGCTATTTTGCACTTGAGAATCTTCCAAAAATCGCAAAACTTTGTACTACTCCAAGTCCATTGATATGTTGTACAGATCAATGGACTTGCTGGTTTATGATTTGAAACATCGGCAAATTCCTCAATTATCGTAATCATTCGTCATTGTGCAACGCCGCTAGCTGAAGTAAAGTATCGTACTGTTCTGGTTCTAAAACCAGTGGGGGATATGGATTTTGTGTCATCTCATTTTTATTTAAATCTTTTTTCCTATATAGAAAACATAGCCATAAAACTCTTTATATTTATCGTACAATTCAGCTTCATGTCGTTGGTTTTCTACCAGTTCTTCGGCACTTTTATTACCTACATACTTTTGCAAAAATTTTTCCTGTACAGAAACTTGCGGAGCATAAAAATGTTCAGTCCAACAATTTTCAGGCAATACAAAAGTAGCAATTGGAATATATCCAGCTTTTTCCATTTGTGTCACTTTATTTGAAATAGTATCTATTTCGGGATATTCATTATTCCAAAATTTATCAATTTCCCCAGGTCGTTCTTCAGTGAACCAAGAGACTTCTGAAACTGCAAGGAAAGCTCCTTTCTTTAAAAACTTATACCATTCATTTATACCTCGTTCAAATCCAATATTGTAGATTGCTCCTTCTGACCAGATTAAGTCTAATTCTGCATTCTGAAAAGGAAGGTTTTCCATTGAACAAACAATGCCATTAACTCTATTCTGAAGATTCAATTTCTGACTATTAATATTGAATAAATCTATAAAGATGGGAGATAGATCGATACCTGTAATATGTCCTGACGTATGATTAGCTATTACCATTGTCTGACCACCAGTTCCACAACCAATATCAGCAATTTTTGATTCATTGGTCAGATTATCAATAAAGCTCAAAGCTTTAATAGTTACTTCAGGACTCCCTGGTCCTTGTCGTTCTATAGTCGAATAATATTCGCAGATTAATCTAAAATCAAACTGATGAATGGATTTATTTTCATCACTCATGTTTTTTCTATTTTCTCTAAAAGTTCTGTATTTTCAGGTATTGGAAAAGCTCATATAATTTAATGCGACAACATTACTAGATATATTCAGAAAAGAGGGAGTAGGGAGTAGGGAAAAATAATTGATGATTTATGTACAATAATTGATTTTATTTTTGATTATGGGAGATGTCTAAAGCAAATGATGAATAAATTTTAATATCTTCTTATTTTCAATCAGAATATCATTTTTGGGTGTCGGTGAAGCGCGTGTATTATTAATATTAATTATCTAGGAGTCAACCCACCCCTCGCCCCTCCCCCTCCCAGGAGGGGGATGACCCAGTCAGGAGGAAAGAAAGAAGAACAAAGAGTAGTAGAGGGAGAAAGTTTTTTGTTTGTGCTCTTATCCGGACAAGATGTCATAACCTCTTTTCACCAACGCCCATTTTTGGATACTTAGTTATAAATCAAATATTTTTGTAGGAAAGTTCCATATAACTTCCCTACTCTTCCCTCAACAAAATTCACCGCTCTTTATACTGTTAATTTGTAAGCATTTCCTGCGGTAATGCTTACGTTAACTTAATCATTAACATGAAGAGTAATCTTGTTATCTTGAAGTTTCTCTGATATCCAGCGCTCAAATAATTCACCGTCTAATTTGTTCCTAATTTCAGGATTATCTAAAGAGGCACCTTGTAACTGCTCTAACCTAAATAAACTCCAAAACTTATTAGTCTGAAATGGTCCTAAAATCTCTCCAGGATTAGCTGTATTAACACTATTTCTCAAATCTTCTGGCAAACTACTTAAACTAACAGCACCCATAATACCATTAAAATTTTTATCATTTGTCACTGAATATTCCTTGGCTAAATCTTCAAACCTGCTACCTTCTTCCACAATTTTTCGACGCAAAGCATCTGCTAATTCTTTATCTCCCACCACAATTCTAGATAAAATTACATAATCTAAACCTGCTTTCCGTTCATTAAAATATGTTTCTATTTTCTCTACAGTAACTGAGTCTTTTAATTGCTTTAGTTTAAAAGAATTTTCTATCTGTGATTCTAAAGCATTATAGTTAATTCGATTCTGTTGTAGCCATTCTTGAAATTTTTTTTGGTCTTCCAGCTTTCTTTGCAATCTAAAATCAATCATAGCCTGTTGAATAACAGCCGGATTTACATTAATATCTTCCCTAGATTGCAATTCTTTTTCTATCACATATTGACGGACAATTTCTGTGACAAAAGATTGTAATTTTCCAGATGCTTGTAAATATCTTAAACCTTGCCCCCAAGATAATTGTTCTTCACCTATAGTTAATAGTGGTTTAGATTCCATTTTTAATATTCCATTCTTTAGCTAATCTTGCTCCAGATTTTAGTCTATCTCAACTAATCATTTTTTCAATCTGCCTTTACTAAATCTTTACTGAATTTTTTTGAAGAAGGAAGAAGAAAGAAGAAAGAAGGAAGGACTGAAGGACTGAAAAAGTGGATGGGGATAGTCAACGACCGACCACTTCCTGTCTACAAACCCCAAGTAATTGTCCACACCCTGTAGACGGCGGGGTATTAAACCCAACATCAAAAGATAATACGTTTTAGTTAAATTACTGAAGTTAGAGCATATGAGCATTTCCTGCGTAATACTACGCAAACAGCTAGCTCACTGTCAATAGACTGTTTTAGCCAATTTTTGTAGTAATACTTGACTCTGACTTAATTAGTAAAGCTTTTATCTAAAACTGCTGATAGCTGATAGCTGACGGCTGAATGCTTACTAGAGCATAGTACCAAACTATGGCTAATAAAATTGCAGCGATCGCCCCGATTAAAGTATTAATAATATTTACTATTTCATTGGTTAACCATTCAAACTGAGATTGTACAGTTGCCCCAATCACACTTTCTAAATTAGTAGCAATAAAGGCTGCTAATACACAAAAAGCTATTCCTGTCAAGTCAATTAAACCTACAGACCAACCAACCAGAGCGATCGCCACGGAAGCTACGATACCAGCTAAAGTCCCTTCTAAACTCACAGCACCCTCGGTTCCCCGTGGTACTGGTTGTAGAGTTGTAATTAAAAAAGTCCGCTTACCATAAGCTTTTCCTACTTCACTAGCACAAGTATCAGAAAGCTTAGTGCTAAAACTAGCTACATAACCCAACATTAGTAAAAATGGTAAATTTTCTATGGGAGGATGATTCGGGTATAACAGACCAATGATCCAAACTCCCACAGCACAGATAGCAGCAGTCAGAGCTGAACCCCAAACATTTTCTGGCCCTCTAGCTCCTTCTCGCTTTTCTGCAATTCCGGCCGCCTGTTTTTGGGCCATTCCAATGCGGGTAACACCGGAGCCTACTAAAAAATAAAAGGCCACCACTAGATATCCAGGCCAACCCAAACTACCCCAAATTATTACTCCTAATATCCAAGCATGAAGTATTCCTGCTGGGGTTAACAATTTTTTAGGGGCAAAATAAACGAGACTGAGTAAGATAGTATTTAAGCTGATAGCTATTAGCCAAGGATTTATAGAATTAATTGCAGAAAACATAGTATCTACTCATTGGAAACATCTATTCTAATTTTAACTGGAAGGAAGAAAGAAGAGTATGGAAAAAAAGTAAGGGTCATTTCAGTTCTCAGTTATCAGTTATCAGTACCTCTGCAATCAGGAGGGTTGACATCAGGAATATTCTCTTTTTTTATCCCCTTAAAAGGGGAGGCGCATACCCACAATTTATCGGTCAAACATCCCCAACTTATTGAAGAAACTCAAATCCACAACGGAATGTTGATTCTTCCTTTTTGTTTAAATTTTATCGGATGTTTTTAGTCAAAAATCTATCGATCAATTACTAGGAATTAAGTATGAATCAAGTTATTTTTCATTTAGCTTTTCCCGTTAATGATATTGCTCAAACAAAAAAATTTTATGCTGATGGTTTGGGTTGTGAAGTTGGTCGAGAATCTCCAAATTCTGTGATTTTAAATCTTTACGGTCATCAAATAGTTGCTCATGTTGCTAAAGACACTTTAGAACCGCAAAAAGGAATTTATCCGAGACATTTTGGTTTAGTTTTTACTCTAGAAAGTGACTGGGAAGCTTTATTGGAACGTGCCGAAAAAAATAATTTTAAATTTTATCAGCAACCTAAGCGACGGTTTACAAATTCTCCTTTGGAGCATCGTACTTTTTTCTTGGAAGACCCGTTTCATAATTTGCTAGAGTTCAAATATTATTGTCATTCAGAAGCAATTTTTGGCTGCAATGAACATCAAAAAGTTGGCGATGCTGTAGCAGTTTAAATTAGTCTAGTTGTTAGATGTGGAAAAGTTATCAAAAATAGACTTATCTAACTTATCTAATAGTTCATAAAAATATAGTCAAATATGACATATCTTTATTTTGCAGGTGTTACCCTAACTGGGTGAACTACAACACCACGCCAGTTGCTTCAAGTCGGGGAACCCGCCCAACGCACTGGCTTCTCTATCCCATAGTCAAAGACAAAAGGGAGCTGCTTTTCTCATAATGTTCAAAGAACCATTAAAATCAGCATTAATTAATCTTTTACTGGTGGTGCAATTGCATTCCTCTTTTTACTCTTTTACCTGAGAAGATGACATAATTTTTCTGACCTTTGTTGTAAACTGGAATCAAATCATTATCTATAAAACTTGCTTTTGACGTATAAGATTCTTCTGTAATAATTATATTTATCTCTACAATCTTGGCTTGATAATATAACATTTCGATTAACCTGTTATAGGGAACAAATATAAAATTTTGATTATTTCTTTTACCTAAATTTATCTTCTGTTTCCAGTTTTCATTGTGCCCTATTATTAATGTTCGTATTTTCTGATTAATCAGGGTATTAATAACCAAACGAAATGATTTATGAAGATAATCATTAATTTTGAATTCTCTTTTATCATTTTCTTTGTGGGTTTAATACCCCACCGTCAACGGGGGTGTTCAAAATTACTTGGGGTTAGAATCCCCATGTAATTTTCCTTCTGTCTCCTGTCTCCTGTCTCCTGTCTCCTTCTTCAATGCAAAGCTTTTTCAGCCTCTTACTTGATTTATTTTCCTGTAGTTGAGATTGTAGGAAGCTTTGAACTTTATTATAGTATTGATTTATAGATTTTAACGGTCTGCCATTTATCACTCTTGGGTTTGATTCCGGCTTGATTAAAAGTTAATTTAGCTAAATTGTTTAATCCTATATCAATACTGGCACAACGTTTTTTTTTAGCTCGTATTATTTTTCAGTCGCTTCATAAATCACCTCTATTACATAATGGTTAAGTTTAGGGACTAAACGAACCTGTTTAATTTGTGAAGTAGGTACTAAAGTTTTTAGATAAATTCCAGTTTTACTTGGATTAATAATTTCTTGCTAATGAATAATTACTTCTAAGTGGAGAAGGAGACTTTAAGAAAGCGGTTAACACTCAGCAGTCAGCAAGATTATTTTCTAAAGTGAACGAAGGGGATTTTAATCCCTCCTAATTCTTCATGTTCCACCCTTACTGAATGGAGAAGTACGACGGTCTTATGTGCTTTGGCAAAAATATATTTGCCCTATCATTGTATTAGAATTTGTTTCTGGAGATGGTACTGAAGAAAGAGACAAAACTCCACCAGTAATATCGGATTTTCAAGAGCATAAAAAAACAGGTAAGTTTTGGGTTTATGAACAAAGGATTAGAATTCCATTTTACGGCATTTATAAAGTTAAAAAATCTGCTGTAGAATTATAAAGTTTGACTTCTAATGATTATGAATTTGTAGAGGCTAATCAACGGAGTCATTTTTCTATTCCACAGTTAGGTATTGAGTTAGGAATTTGCCATGGGAGGTATAATCAAGGTAATTTATTATTGACTGGTGAAGAACTTGCTCAACAAGAATATCAACGTGCTGAGAGATTAGCAGAAAAATTATGTCAAATAGGAATAAATCTAGACCAAGAATAAAAATAAGAAATATACAAATTATTTGGAGCGATCGCTTGCTTTTTCTCTCGAAATATAGTGAATCAGCAAATATATCTTTTCAGCAATTCCTTGGGACTAAAATTAACGGATAAAATTGAGATTTAGTTTTGACTTTGGATCTACTTTTAATTCCTCAACAATTAGTTTCAAAACTTTTTCATCTGATACCATCCAAGCATGAAGTAAAACATTTATTTTGATGTCTTTACCCACTGGTATTTGAGAACTTCTAGCAGGCAAAATCATCGCATCATAAGGAGTCCAAATAGAGGTAAAATTTATCTGCTCTAATAAAGCAATATCCTGGTTTAAATCTTCCAGAAAAGCACTTTTAGGACGCATCTGAGTCGGTGCTGCTAAATTTAAAGCATAGCCTGTTAATGTGCCGTTGTGTGGAGAAGAAATAGTAATAAAACGTTCTACTCTCTCTATACCACCTAATCTTTGAACATAATAACGACTGACTATTCCTCCCATACTAAAACCTATTAAATCAAAGGGTTGGTTAGGAGGAAATATTTTATCTACATAATTCGCTACTTGTTCGGCTAATTTATCTAAACCTAAAATACCGTAATTAGGAACTAAGTTCAGAGAATATACTTCCCATCCTAATTTTTTTAGGTATCGAGACATTTTATCGAATATTCTCATGGTGTCAAAAATTCCATGGACTAATAATACCGGATTAGGTTTATTTAAACTTTTCATATTCCTGATTTATCGTGCTGATCTTATTCTAAATTCTAGAGTGGAGCGATCGCTATTCTTTTGTTGAGTAGGACAATCTTTTGACTGATCTAGCAGAAGAAAGAAGAAGGAGAAATATTGTTTTGTCTGAGTTTTAAGCTTTTGATATGTCCGCACCCTTTCCTTAGACTGCTATAGCACTACAAGAATTGGTTAAGAAATTTTTCAATCCAGTTTCCTGACGGATTCCGCAAGAAAAAACTATTCCCTGTTCCCTGTTCCCTGTTCCCTAATTATGAGATATATATAAACAATTACAAATTTTTTTGCTTCTGATTTTCTCCAATTGCCAATTTTACGATCTACCTCTTCTGGTTAATGTAAAGTTTTATAAATAAATATAGACAAAACTTACGCTTGCTTTTAATTTAAACATATCAGGAATTTAACTGTAAAATTGTTTACAGAAAATCATTTAGGAGATAAAGATAATGTTAGCTTTTATCGGAGGATTGTTCGCCGGGGTATTTGGTATCCTGGGAAATCTGCTGGGAAAGAAGTCTGATTATTTATTAGAATTTAAGGACGATCAAGGCACTAATGAATCCAAGGAAGAATCTACTCAAGGGAGTGTAGCAGCGCCAGAACCTACTACAAAAAAAGAAACTAAACCTGCTAGTCCTGAAATTCCAAAACCTGAAACTCCAAAAATTGCTAAAAAAGCTGAAGCTGAAAATGGCACTCCTGCAGTGGCAACACCACAACCTCCTGTAACCAATGTTAAAGTTTCCCAGGAACCAGAAGAGTTACTATTATTTGCTCCTAACTTTTTAATGCCAAAACCTACAGCAAAACGTCGTCGTCCTGGTCCTAGTATGGATATGTTTCGTGGTATGGCTAAGGACTTGAATCTGCCAAGATAGTATTCAGTAAGGAAGTAAAAAATAAAGGGGTAAAAAATTAGCTTTTAACTTTTATTTGCTATGTTAAGCCCCTAATTTTTTAAGAATACTAAGGTACTATATAAATGAAAAGCTGGGTCCCACATTGTTTCTATTTTACGCGATATATCAATGTAATATTTGAGGCGACTTAATAGTTGAGTGTAATCTCGACTTGCGGCTTCTCCAAAAGAAGTAAAATCAGACCAAGTTTTGATATTACCTAGTTTTTGGTTGATCATATTTACTAACTCATTCCATTGAGTTCTATTAGTAGTTTGTAATTTTGATGGGGATTGCTTCGGAGTGTTAGTAACATGAGTAGTCCCTTTTTGATATTGATAGTTTTGGTCACAAAATCTAATAATACTACGGCGATTAGGAATATGTAAATCTAATATATTGGCATAATCTTGAGTCATTTGTTTATGACGGATTTTTTCGGAACGTCGCCTAGGATCGTAATCCATAGCATTCATAAAAATAGGTAATAATCCCTCAACTTTATCTATTACTTCCGACCACTGAAAATTTAAACTTCCCATTTTATCCTGTTCATTTAGACAAACAATACTTGCCTCAGAAGAAGAAATAGATTGAAAATATTGAACTCTAAATATATTTATCTTCTCAATATCTGATATTTTTGCCCAAAATACAGGAATGCCTGCTTTGATCATTTCTTCACCATAAATTTTTAGTTCCCCAATAGCTCCAAGACGATAAATTCGCCAACCTCTACTTTGTAATTGCATTCTAGCTGTATAAGGATCAATTTTCATAATTCTAGCTAGATTTTTAGCAGCTTCCTGTTGATTTTCTTTACTAATAGCTTCAATAATAAGTAATCCTGGTTCGGTATTTTTGGGGTCAGATTTAGCAGTGGCGATCGCTTGTTGCTGGCGTTTTTTCTCTATCGTTTCTATTCTTTGTAAGCCTTGACGTGCTTGTGCAACTACTTGTGGATTTGTTGCATCTTTCAGCAATTTTCTATAGAATTTTTCTGCTGATTCTAATTTATTTATTTCTTCATACCATCGCCCAATATAAAGTTGCACCCATAGATTTTGAGGATATTCTTTTTGTAATTGTTTTAGTAATTTTCCTGCCTGTTGATAGTTTTTTTGTTCTAGGAAAGTAGCAACTTCTTTTATTTCTTTCATATATAATAGTCCTATTTAAGCTGCTAGAAAATATCTCGGAAAAAGAAAAGAGCAGGTCATTTCAGTTATCAGTTATCAGTTATCAGTTATCAGTACCTCTGCAATTTGGAAATTATAAATGAAACTTTTATTTTGAAAGTTTTAAATTAGAGGTTATACCAAACCTAGTTATGGCTTGCTGATTAAATATCAAAGCATTCATTGATATTGGTTTTAGGCAATTTATGTCTTGAAAAAGTATGAGCTTTTCAGCAAGGGATTGTTAAAAAAGTGAAGATTTTCACCGAAGCAAAAGCCGAAAAATCACTCTTACTACTGTGTTGGCCACTGACTCTGTAATTTCCATTTATTCTACGTTCTAACTACTCCCTACTTCCTACTTCCTACTCC
The DNA here is from genome assembly GCF_010692685.1 of Okeania sp. SIO2F5. Taxonomy (NCBI): domain Bacteria; kingdom Bacillati; phylum Cyanobacteriota; class Cyanophyceae; order Oscillatoriales; family Microcoleaceae; genus Okeania; species Okeania sp. SIO2F5. Next base: position 31,224 of record NZ_JAAHGU010000050.1, read on the forward strand.
CTACAAACAGCAAAAAGATTTTCCATACGCAAACCCTAGTTAGTTATCAAAAGGTACTTTTTCCAAATCTATTCTAATCTTTCTACTTTCTACTTTACTTTCTTAATTAAGATACTATCATTGCCATTCTGACATAGACAATAGTCATAATTAAACATCTATAGAAAATATACTTCCTGTTTTCTCTTCTGAAAAGCTTTATCTGTAAGCTTTTTAAGGTTTAATAATTGCTGAAAAAATATAGGTATAAATTAAATTTATAAAATATTGTCAAATATATTTGAAATTTAAACTTAATTTTCCCAAAAAAGTTTAAATGAGCTATCTAGGGGAAAAATAGGGGTAATTTGGCTGCGATCGCCTCTGTTTTGGCCATTTATTAAAAGTGTTGATATGCAAGAAATACAGGGTGGTTGCTTATGAAGAAATTTTCGTGTATTTTTGAGGTAAGTAATTCGCTCTGCGTAGGTGCTTATAAAAATGAAGTAGATAATTAGGGTTTGTTGAAAAAAGCAAAGTGTGGGAAGTGTGGGGAGGGTGGGAAGACAGAGAAAGTAGGATGAATAATTGTTCGAGAGATTTTCCTGCCCCCCTTATCCCAAAATACTTGCTTTTTGAGCTTTTTCCACTTAAAAGCTGGTACTTTTTCCAACCCAAAAAGGCTAAAGCCAATATCAGTCAGTACTTTCAGGTTTAATCAGCAAGCCCGAATTAGTAAGTGGTGGTACGATAGCGCAGCTAAACGTAGTTATCGCGTAGCGGAACGGAGTTCTATCGCGCTAGTATTCAGCGGAGCATGGGTAAGCAAAACCTACTTTTATACTTTTGTTTTCTCCAATACAGCAGCAACTAGAGACAATGCAACTAAAGGAGCTGTAACTGCTCTGAGAATACGTTTACCCAGAGAAACTGCTTGAAAACCTGTGGCGATCGCTGCTTCTACTTCCACATTAGTCCAACCTCCTTCCGGACCTGTCATTATTACTATTGATTTTGGTAGTTGATTATCTAATAAATTTTCCAGTAAAAAAGAAGAATAGTTATTACGAGCGACACATATATATTTGTAATAATTAGATAAAGTTTGACCATCGAATAATGATAAAGCTGCCGAATATTCCATAGTTTCTCTGATTATTGGAACTATTTGACGCTCTGATTGTTCAGCAGCTTCACGGGCAATTTTTTGCCACCTTTGCAACTTTTGCGGACTAGGTTTTAGTAAAGTTCTAGAACTTATAACTGGCAAAATATGAGTAACTCCTAATTCTGTACTTTGCCTAACAATTTCATCAAAATTATTTCCTTTGGGTAAGGCAGAAATTAGAATCAGGTCTATGGGTAGTTCATTTTGAATAAAAATTTCTTTCTCTAAAATTGCATTGATTGTACTTTTTTTAGAGGTTTCTGTTTGAAGTTTCGCTAACCAAGAATTACCTTGACCATCCATTACAATAAATTGGTCTCCTTCCCCTAGTCGCAACACTCGACCTAAGTAATGCTGTTGTTCAGGATTTAGATATACTTTCTGTCGTTCAATTTGGTGGGGGGCGATCGCTAATCTTTGCAAATTAGCCATATCTAGAAAAAAATTTAATTGTTCAAACTTGGTTATTCTTAAATTAGACATCTCCATAAAAGAAGGAGTAGGCGGAAATAATTAATGATTTATGTACAATAATTAATTTGATTTTTGATTATTGGAGATGTCTATTAGACTTCTGCTATTGAAGAAGGCAGAAGGCAGAAGGCAGAAGGGAAAATTGTTTGGGATTCTAACCCCAAACAATTTTAAGCACCGTGTAGACGGTGGGGTATTAAACCCATAAGGGAAAAGATAATGAATCTCAAACCTTTGTCATATCATGTCCGGTTGAATACTTATAAAGTAAGGGAGTAGGGAGTAGGGATAATCAGGAGATTTGCTCTGTGTAAGAAGATAGGTTTTTTCATCTAAATGTTGGCAGAAGACCCGCGCTCTCCTGCCAACATTTAGATAAACATCTCCAGAAAAAGTTCTGAAACCCTGATGCTACTGTGCCAAAATCGGTATTTTTGGATAGTTCTAACTATCGAGTTATGTGACTGGGTAGTAAATTTATTACAGCTAATTTAAATTGATATTTCAGATTCACTACCACATCATATTTTTAACCTACGATCAAGTTATGTGACTGGGTAGTAAATTCATTACAGCTAATTGAAATTGATATTTCAGATTCACTACCACATCATAATTTTCAGCCTAGAAATACTGAAAAACTGTTTAGGTGGGAGGGGTTTTTGATCTACCTCGAATTTTGAATTAGAGGACAATTACTACCCCTTATCTCCCACAACTTTTCAATTTCTTGGAGTGAAATAATCTATTAACTATTCTTGCTTAAAATTAGTTTCATCAGCAGCAGGTGAGCTTTCGTTATTCCTGATTTTCTCCAGGTATTCTGCAATTGCTTCAGTTGCTAATTGAACTACTGGTTTACCCTGACGCTTTGACTCTTCTTTTAGTTTGGTATAGATTTCATCTCTAACACTAACCCGATGTCGCATTTTACTCGTATCTTTTGGCTTCTCTGGAAGAGCTGTTTGACCAGCTTCTGGAGAAAAATTAGAAGGAGTGGATTGACTAACCTCTTGACCAAAACTAGAAGGGGGTGGTTGAACAGCTTCTGGAGAAAAACTAGAAGAGGGTGGTTGAACAGCTTCTGGAGAAAAACTAGAAGAGGGTGGTTGACCAGCTTCTGGAGAAAAACTAGAAGAGGGTGGTTGACCAGCTTCTGGAGAAAAATTAGAAGGGGTGGGTTGACTAACCTCTTGACCAAAACTAGAAGGGGTTGGTTGACCAGTTTCTGGAGAAAAATTAGAAGGGGTGGGTTGACTAACCTCTTGACCAAAACTAGAAGGGGTGGATTGACTAACCTCTTGACCCACAGCAGGAAATGGTGTTGTAGTAGTATTTGCCACTTCGCCAGATACAGAAGTATTTACTGACTGGGTTTCACTTACTGTTGATGTAGTTACTGGCGGAGTACTATCAAAATTAACGGGTGAATTTACTGGATTATTAATCAGATTCGTTTCCTGATTATTTTCTTGATTTGTAGTTACCCCTTCTTCTTGAGGTTTAGTTTCTGGAGTTGTTTCAGTAACATTAGTAACTACTGGAGTATTATTTTCAGAGTTGGTTGAGGTCAACATTGAATTGTTAATATCTGTATTCATTGAGAAACTAGATTGATAGTTGGTTACGAACTGACGGATGGCTTCAATACCGACACGATTGCAGAAATCGCCGAAACTCTCATCTGGTTGGCGCTGTTGCTTGAAATAGATAAATATCAATTCCAACTCAGCTTCCAGATTATTGATATGTAGTTTGTCAACATAAGTTTTTGCCAGTCGTGTTTGATTGGGTGAACCCCCTAACCAAATCTGATAAGCATCAGGAGCACTACCGACAAATCCTAATTCGGCCATATAGGGTCTAGCACAACCATTGGGACATCCTGTCATTCTAATTACAGGATGCTCTTGTTCTAGTCCCACCTTGTCCAACAATAACCGAATTTGTCCCAGTATACCAGGTAAGGCCCTTTCTGATTCGACAATTGCTAGTCCACAAGTTGGCAAAGCTGGACAAGCCATGCTGTAGCGTACTAAGGGGTCAATATCTTTTTCTTTCCTGACACCATGTTGAGCCAGAATTTGTTCTATTGCTTGTTGCTGCTGTGGTTGAATTTCATAGAGAATTATGTTGTGATTCGCTGTTAACAGCATTGGTAGTTGAAACAACTCAACAATTTTCCGCAGTGCTGTTTTTAGCTGAAATGAATCTTCATTTTTAACACGGCCATTTTCTACAGAAATTCCTAAAAAGAGCTTGCCATCTCCTTGTTGGTGCCATCCTAGAAAGTCCAAATATTTCCATTCTGGTAAAGGTTTAAAGGGGGCAATGGATTTACCAAAGTATTCTTCTAACTTGGCCTTAAATTTTTCTAATCCCCAGTCATGGAGTAAGTATTTCATTCTGGCATGGCGACGGTTGCTGCGATCGCCATAATCTCTCTGAGTTGCGACTATAGCCTTGATTAATTCATAAATATCTTCTTTGGCCACATACCCAATTTCTTGGGCCAAACAAGGGAAGGTTTCTTCTTTTCGATGGGTTCTACCTAGACCACCCCCTGCTAAAACATTAAACCCTTCTAGTTCTCCTGCTTCATTGGTAATTACAACGAGGCTAACATCTTGAGTGTATAGGTCTACGGAGTTATCTCCTGGTACTGTTACAGCACACTTAAATTTTCTTGGCATATAGTGAGTACCGTAAATAGGTTCTTCACTATTAGTAAATGTTGTACCATTACTATTAAGTTGTCTAGCAGCTTTTACTTCAGGATGTTCTTCTGCGCTAATTACTTTTTCCCCGTCTAGCCAAATTTCATAATATGCACCTGTCTGTGGTGTTAATAAATCTGCTATTTTATTCGCATATTCTTTTGCATATTCATATTCGCGACGGTTTTTATATGGAGCTGGAGGAGACATTATATTTCTATTGAGATCCCCACAAGCTCCTAGGGTCGATCCCATACTCTTTATGATGGATGATATAACAGTTTTCAGATTTTTCTTTAAGATACCATGCACCTGAAAACCTTGTCTGGTTGTTACACGAAGTGTACCATTACCATAATCATTAGATAAACGATTTAAGGTCAGAAAAAGTTGTGGCGGAATAAAGCCACCTGGGTTTCTAGTGCGAAGCATCATTTGATAATCTTTTTCTTGCCCTTTCACTCTATTATCCCGATTATCTTGTTGGTAAGAACCGTGAAATTTGAGTATTTGAACAGCTGCTTCAGTAAAGTGGGTTGTATCTTCCAGCAGTTGAGTTGCTAGGGGTTCCCTCAAGAAGTTGCTATTTTCTTTTATACCTTCTAGCTTAGAAGGCTTTTGCTCTTTCTGTGCTAAATTTTGAGGTGTAGTTATCATTTTAAAGTCGCTAATATCTACTATTTGAGTAGAGTTACTGTATTAAATATTCCTTTAATCTCATAATTAGGAATGTGGTTTGCTTAATTTTATTTATTGATAATTCACTATATGTTTATTTTTACTAATCTTTTGATTCTTAGCATTTATAATAATTTACCATTTACATTTACCAGTAACTCATTAGTCTTTTATTATACCCTCATATATCCGTATTTTGTCAACCTGATAATAATTCGTAGTTTCACTGATATTTTTTTCGCCTTGAAAATATAGAATATTTGATTTTTCTTAATTGTAGAATTTTCAGTATTAGTCACACTCAACTATTTTTGTTCTAAAAATGCCTAATTCACTTATGTACCAAGAAGAAAACTATGTCGTCTTAGAATCAAATAAACCTGAGCAGTTTATGACAGGTTTAGAACTACTAGAAAAATTGCGCCTTATTTTAGCTCAACAACAACATGATTTACCTAGAGATTTACAAAAATTATCTTCCCTAGATGCTCAAGCTCAACAACTAAGAGATACCTATTGTGAATATGAATTAAGCAATGGTAATTTTATACAATGGTATGTGGTACGTTTGGAAAAGTAAGTTTCTACCATAAGATTTTTATTCATTTCTAATATATCCACCCCCCAGCTAAGAGCTGATTTATCAAGTAAATATTAAGAGGCTAAATTCCTTGCTATATTTAGGCTTGGCGAGTTTTTATCCAGTAAATCCCAAATTATTAAAAGCTAGGTAGTATAAGACTTTTCCAACGGAGATGCTGGGCAAACAGCTAAGTTGACAAATCAGCTCTAAGGAAATTTTTTCAATAACATTTTCTCTTTCGTATAGCGGAACAGAGTTTTATCAGTTATCAGTTAATGTTTTTAACCAGTTTGTAATTGACTCCCACTATTTATTTAAAAGTTAATAGTTATAAGTTTCCAACTCCAATAGACCATTTTTTGCTAATTAAACAGATTTAATCTTAAGTGTTTGAGGTGGATTAGGATAGGAAGTATCGGGTATAAGGATATGACTTCTTTTAGCTAAAATTTGAGAGATACAGTTTCAATGCTGAACTACTTGCTAATAACTGAAAACTTTTGCCTAATAACTATTTAACTAACCCATTATCAACCCGTTCACTGTTAATTGATTCAAAAGCAGGTCTTTATTTATGAGCTTTATGCAAGCTTATTAATTTCGCTAAATTTGACGACTTTTAAAAGAATATTTTCTTCATCAACTTGCCGATGCAACTATCTAAAAGATTACTTTTTGACAATACTTCTACACCAGAAAATAAAGTTAATATTTTCTACTATAATAATTGGCAGTCCTGCAACCGTAATAGTGGGACTTACACAAAATAGAGCCATAAAATAGTCTCAAATATATACAGGTACAGAGTTTTACGTGAAAAAGGTATAATTCCTTCACAAGCACGGGTTCCAGGCATTTTTAGGCCATTGACGTAATTCCCTTATGCAGACGACTCTTAGGCATTTTTTTGCCAGAAAATGTGTAAGTACCAATAGTATTGATTGAACTGGGGACAAATTACCTAATTATATTAGCTGTTATTATCTCAGCTCCAATTAAAAGAAAGCGGTTGAGGGATGGCGTTTTGCTCGGCAAAATGTAAAGCGGAGCAACTCTGTCACTCTTCGGGTCTCCTCGCCATATCCAATCGACCAAGAGAGAGGATGTATTTCTGTTTCTTTCCTACTCACAGTTTTTTCCACTACCCATTCTACCCATCTACCCATCTACCCATCTACCCATCTCCCTATCTCCCTATCTCCCTATCTCCCTATCTCCTTCTACCATTACTATGTACAACTACCTGATAATTTTATACTTCTGGAGTAGTTATCAGAACTAAGTCAATCTTTCCTTCTGTAGGTTGATTTACCTCTGCTTTGATATTTGGTCCAAAAAAACTTGATAGTTTATCTTGTTTCTGAAGCCAAGTATCTAACGGAATTGACGGAGAAGAAAATTCCAGCACTAAGGCATAATTATCATTAATATCTACTTCCCTTAATCCCTTAAGTATTGGTGTTTCTTCATCTGTGGGACTTAAACCTAAGAGATTAAGAGATTCTTCCAAATGTACTTTTTGGCCATATCTATACCGAGTCACATCTTTGCGTAATTGATTTTGGATGGGAGTAGCTTGTTTTTCTCTGAGAGTTACAATTTCTTTGGTAGTTGGTTGTGTAAAAGTTACTGGTTCAAGTTCAGCAGCTTTGAGAGCAAGTCCTCCTAGAAGCAGCGGGATTCCGTAGAAGAATCCTGCTAAATTAAGTGTGGGATGATTGGTAAAGTAAGCTGCTGTTCCAATCACAGAAATAATTCCACCTACAATTAATCCTACTGTTGCTAATGAAGTTTTACCTAGCATATCTTTAAAAAGAGAAAATATTATAATATATAGATAGTCAGTTTCTTGCTTTTATAAATTCTGTAACTAGAATTTTAGTATTGCTAAGTGTATCTTACCCTCATTATGACTTCGAGGTCAACTATTATTTTAGTTATTTTATACTTCTTTTAAAGTCGGGAACACCAAACAAGGAATAGAGGTATATTCTAGTAATTTTCAATATTGAATAAATGATTTAAGTTTCAATCTATATTTACTTATTGATTTATGTCTCCAAAAATCTACTTGAAAGAGTGAAAAATTCAGGGGTATGGAGATATATTAAATACTAAGTCAATTATCTAACTTTGCCTAGATACTCTTCAGTATATATTAATGAAGAAAAGGTGGACTACTATCATTTTTTTGTTTATTTTTAACTGTATCAGCCATAAATTGTTTCAAAGCTTTATCTCTATTTTTCATAAAAGCTGCCCAAAATCCAGGCTGAAATTCATCCATTGTTTTTGCTAGTGCCCAAACATCTATTGCTAAAATATTGTACAATCTTTCATCCTCTTTTTTGAGGGAATCAATTTGCTTTAACATTGCTTTATCAACTGTCTTAGCTTCCTTTTCTGGATCTAAATTAGACATTTTTAGTATCTAGTATCTATGATAATTTATTTTCAATAACCAGAGATTGTTGAGATTTATAGATATAACTATTGAGTTAAACTAAAATATCGTATTAACAAGAGTATATCAGGAATTTCAAATGGACTCACAGATAATCAAAGCAAGAGTGGCTAATATTGAGAGCAAGCGAGAATCTCTAGTTAAACTGCTAGAAAAACCAGATTTGGGTACACTAAGAATTGATATTAATCAAGCTCTAGAAGAGATTGATGACTTGATTGATGAATTAAAGCGAACTTTTCCAGATTGAGAGAAAAATTAGTATTCTTCAATTCATTGGTGAAAGATAGATTGACAAACAATGAAGTTAAGAAAAATAGTTTAAATTTGCCTGATTTTTATGCTTAGAAAATACAGCAGCAGATTTATAGTTCACTTTGAAAGTTAGTATGTAATACAAAATCCGGTTTACTAAATTAGAGTTATAACTTTTTCCAGATCGGCTGTTGCTTATCTCCATGAATAATCTATGTAAACCGGATATATAGCAATCCTAAATCATCTATAAAAAATCAAAAAAACATATAAAAAGTCGGAAACTCTTCTCCTTTTCTTTTGGGTTTAATACCCCGCTGTCTACAAGGTTTTTACAATTGGTTGGAGTTTGAGTCTCCATCCACTTCTTTCTTCTTCAACCTTGTTTTCAGATATATTCTTTCCTTTTTGGCAGATATTTTCACACAATCTATTACCAATTTGGAAAAATAATGTTACTAATTAATTTGGGCAGTAGGGACGAATGGCTATTTGTCCTTACTTGATCATTGAATATATGGTTTAAATGCAAAACAGCTGATAATTTTTCATTATTTTACACCAAAAACTTCATCTTCAATACCAACCCACCACTCTCCTAAATTCATTAAATCTTGATGAATATCAGCTAATTTTTTAGTATATTCTTCAGGAGAAAGTTCTACAGGACGCTCTTTCAATTTTTGAATCCGAAGTTGTATCAATAGCCAAGGCTTAGAAATGCTGTTAGTTGTTTCTATATATTTGGCAAGGTCTTGGCTATCCATAAGTACTATTTTGGTTTTGTAAATTTCTCAGTATTTGTATAGTATTTTAACAGTAAAGTTAAAGGTTGAAATTTGATGTTAGTGGTCATGGCAGCGACAAGTTAGTTTTGTATTTTATTTAATAGTTATAAGTAGGTATGTCTAATTAAACGTTAAAAAAATTGTAGGGGCGAGTTTAACCGAAAGCTTTGACTTAAGCACGATCGAGTTCTAAAAATCCGCCCTCTAATATTACGTTTATTTATGCTCACCTACTTATTGAAAATAATTTTTCAACAAAATACTAACAAGTTGATTAGCGTTAAGTAGGTCGGCATTAAAATTTATTATTATAATCAGACGAAGGGCAGGAGTCAAAATGTAGAAGGGGAAAAGTTTTTGAAAGACTTGACTTTTGATTACATACTGATGATTTTTCGTGTCTATCTACTTAGTACAAATGAGTATTTAATCAAACTTTCTCTACTTATATATTATTAATATTTATTTCATTTATTTCAGTAATAGATCGACAAAATTATTTGAGTGTGCTGAAGATCACACACACAATCTAATTGCTATCACTCTTCAATAGTAGAAGATTTTGTAAATTTATGTAAAGAAACTTAAACTTGCCTGTTTGTCTAATTAAGAATGGAAAAAATAATAAGTCATAAAAATGGAGAATTTTGAAATAGATTTACAGAGGTTAAAGGAAGAGCAAGAACTTATCCTTAACCAAATAGATAATGCTATTGCCCTATTTAATAAATCTCATCACTTAATTTTATTTAATCAAAAACTTGCTGAAATTTGGGGATTATTGCCAGAGTGGCTTGCTCTAAAGCCTCATTGTGATACTATATTTGCCGAAATAGTTGCTCAAGGTTATTGGTCAACAAAACAATGTCAACAGCTCAAAGACTGTCTACTCAACACAGAAACAGAAAGTCTATTCCTAGATATAGAACAAGCTAACCATATTTTTCTCAATGTGGACTGCACTCTCACATCAGATGGGGGACATCTGTTCACTTTTCGAGATATGACTGTCTATCAAAAGTCCCAAAATACCCTTAATGCTGAATTGAGGAGATTAAGATTTCTCTTGGGTCTCAACGAACGACTGCAATACTCAGACAGCTTAAGAGAAATTGCCCAATTTGCTCTGAATTATTTAGTAGAGGTAATGAATGCTGCTTTTGGAGATGTCAAAGTTATTAGCGGAGAAGGAGAAGATCGCCAAGCAGGGCCAATATCTAATCAAATGACTTCTCAATTTATTGCTACTTATGGTGAACCTGCAGTAATGGAAATGGAAGGTTTATTGAAACAGGGCATTCCTTATGGCCAAGGACTTTTGTGGCAAGTAGTTGAAAGTGGTAAACCTATGTATGTTGAAGATTATGCTTCTCACCCTCAAGCTATACCAGGATTTTGTAATCCCGCTATTGGTCAATTAGGAATTTTTCCCATTCCTGCCACAGATGGAACAATTATTGGTGTTTTAACTCTAGAATCTCGTAATCTGCAAAAACTACAAGAAGCTCCTCAAAAAGATATGTTATTTGCAGCTTGTCGCACTCTAGGAGTGGCCATAGAAAGGGCACAGTCTCAAGAACATCTACGGCAAATTAATGAGGAATTAGAGCGTTCTTCTCAGTTAAAGTCAGAGTTTCTAGCTTCTATGTCCCATGAGTTGAGAACTCCACTTAATAGTATTTTAGGGTTTTCTGATTTACTACAGCGACAAAAATCTGGGCAGTTAAGCGATCGCCAACTTCATCAAGTTCGACTAATACAAAAAAGTGGTCAGCATTTACTACAGTTAATTAATGATATTCTTGATTTATCCAAAATTGAAGCTGGAAAAACAGAGCTAAATTTAGAGTCAGTAAATATTCACCAACTTTGTACTGACTGTTTGAAAATGATTCAGCCACGAGCTGATAAAAAAAGGTTAGCTTTATCTCTAGAATTAGATTATCGTTTATCTAAAGTTTTTTTAGACCAACGTCGTGTAAGACAAATAATTATTAATTTATTGTCTAATGCTGTTAAGTTTACACCAGAGGGAGGGCAAGTTAAACTTAGCGGACGTTTAGCTTATGGTAGTCAAATTCAAGGTGATTATCGACCTGATTGTTCTCCGATTAATCCTAGCACTCCTTATTTATGTTTAGAGGTAAAAGATTCTGGAATTGGTATTTCTGAAGATAGATGGAAATTTTTATTTAGTCCTTTCCAGCAGGTTGATTCTTCTTTATCTAGGAGACATGAAGGTACGGGTTTGGGTTTGGTTTTGACAAAAAAATTGGCTGAATTACATGGGGGTACTGTTTCTTTAAGTTCTCAGGTTAGTAGAGGTAGTGTTTTTCGTGTTTGGTTGCCATTAACAGAGATGCAACAGGAGTTAATTGTTAATTTTGAAGCTGAAGAAAGTTCTCAAGTCTTTTCTGGAAATATTGCTGAAAAAAGACGAGAATCTGAAAAAATTTATCGAATTTTGATTGTTGAAGATCAACTTTATAATCAACTTTTAATTTCTGAAGTATTGGAGTTAGAGGGCTATACTGTTGAGCTGATTAGTGATGGTAAAACTATGTTGGATACAATTAATTCTCCTCTAGTTACTCCTCCAAATTTACCTAATTTAATTTTGATGGATATTCAGTTGCCAAAAGTTGATGGGTTAGAATTAATTAGAAGAATAAAAGCTCATCCCACATGGGGGTCTGTACCAGTTATTGCTGTAACTGCTATGGCAATGAGTGGCGATCGAGAAGTATGTATTAATGCTGGTGCATCAGCTTATCTTAGTAAGCCTTTGAATATTGAAAAGATGATTGCTACTGTTAAATCTTTACTAAGTAGTCATTAAAGATTCAATAAAGATAAGAGAATTTTTATCAAAATAATTGGGTCTAAAACCCCGCCTTTTATTTTAAGGCGAAATATTTTTGGATATTTGCTCAAAATTCCTGTTATAACAATAACTTCTGACTTTGTTCAATAGTAGTTCAATTTAATTTGTGAAAAAAATATCTGGGAATTTAGGGATATGGAAACATGGTTCAACAATTAATAATTAATAATTAGAGCTTGCTGAATAAATTTAAAAAACTTACACACTCAGCGATTAAAGGCATTTTGAATTAGAAATTGTACCCAATTTTGAGCTAAAATATACTCTTATTCCAGGGATCTATAACTGCACACACCATGTACAGACAAGTAGGCCAAGGTGACACTGCACCAGAAAATTTGCAACTGC